>CALXDR010000010.1 GCA_944387115.1 uncultured Oscillospiraceae bacterium | reverse complement strand
GTCGTGAGCAGGCTGGATGGACCGAAGTGAGGGATAGGCATAAGGCGGGCACAGCCCGCCATGCCTGTCCCGAATCGTAGGGAAGCCAGCCGTTGCGAGCAGGCGAGGCGTGACAACGAAGAAGCGCTGAGCCCCCGGAGCAGCCCGGTTGGACTGGAGCGAGGAATAGCCATGTCAGGCGGGCGCAGCCCGCAATGGCTGTTCCGAGTCGGAGGGAAACCGGGCGTAAGCGGAGGGGAGCGAAGCGTGACAATCAAGAAGCGCTGAGCCGTTGCGAACAGCCCGGATGGACTGGAGCGAGGGATACAAACCAAGGACGGCACAGCCGGCCTGTTTGTGTCCCGAATCGGAGGGAAGCCGGGCGTCGTGAGCAGGCGAGGCGTGACAACGAAGAAGCGCTGAGCCCCCGGAGCAGCCCGGTTGGACTGGAGCGAGGAATAGCCATGTCAGGCGGGCGCAGCCCGCAATGGCTGTTCCGAGTCGGAGGGAAACCGGGCGTAAGCGGAGGGGAGCGAGGCGTGACAATGAAGAAGCGTCCGAACCCCGCCGCCCCTCGGATGGACTGGAGCGAAGGGCAAAGCCCAGGGCGGGTGTAGCCCGACCGGGTTTGCCCTGAGTCGCAAGGAAGCCGAGGGACAGCGGCGGGTTGTGAGGCGTGACAGGCCGGGTGGCGTGAGCCTTTTCAAAAAAGTCCAAGGCTTTTTTGAGGGGATGCAGGGGAAACAGGGCTCGATTCCTTCGGAATTGTCGCCCCCTCCCCCGCATACTTTCCCCCATCAAATCAAGACACCCGCTGTCCAATGATAGAACAGCGGGTGTCTTGATCCTTTACATATCCACGAAAATCTGGTATGCTGACCCTGGGAGCCTCACTCTCCCCGGCCTCTTCTCCTGCGGCGCACCGTGCCGCCGCCGAAGGACCCCACGGGCACCGGCTCTTCCGGCCCACGGGGCTTCACCGCCCCGGCCTTTCCAATGGCCTGCTGGGGGCAGGCGGATACACAGGCCCCGCAGCGGGTACAGGCTTCGTTGTCGATGACATGAATCAGCCCCTGACCCCCGGCAATGCACCCAACAGGACAGCTGGCGGCGCAGGTGGTGCAGCCGGCGCACTTGGCAGGGTCTACATGGAGGGTGTAGCACCCCCGGCAGGCCAGCACCTCGCAGCGGCGGCGGTCAATGTGCCCATTCCACACCTCGCTGTGGCACTCCACGCTGGCCTGGAGCAGCTGGGCACAGGTGAGGCACAGCGGGCAGTCCCCCGCCACCGCCATCACAGAGGCCAGGTCCTGCATCAGGGCAATGTCCCCGGTGCGCCCCCTGCCCCGGGCAATGTCATCCACAATGCGCCACAGCTGGGTGATGCCATCCCGGCACAGGGTGCCCCGCCCGCACAGCGCCCGGCGGGCCTGGTCGAGCACCTGGCGCATCTGATCCACAGCGCACACCTCCGGGCCTGGGCTGCGGATTTCCTCCACCGACGGCAGCCCCTCCACGGTCATCTCACAAATTTGAATCATGGTCTCCTCCCCCTCACTTCTGATAGGCTGTCCACATCTTCACCGTGTGGATTTGGGTGCGCAGCGGGCACTTCAGGCACCGGGCGGCCTCCGCCTGGGCCTGTTCCTCCGTGTAGCCGCCGTCCACCACGGCAAAGCTGTCCCTGCGTGCCTGGGCAGGCAGCACAGCGGGCTGGGCCCGCTCCTGTTGGGCAAAGCCGGGGATTTTGTGAATACAGGGGTCGGACGGGGGCGTGTCCGTCAGATGCTCGTCGATGTTGCCGTCGCCCCCCAGATAGGCGTCCAGCTCCTGGGCCGCCTCACGCCCCGCCTGAATGGCGTCAATCACCGCCTTGGTGCCGGTGACCACATCTCCGGCGGCGTATACTCCCGGCACAGGGGTGGCGTGTCCCCGGCCTTGCAGCTCGGGATAGCCGAAGCGGTTGAGGGGCAGACCGAAGTCCTCGGTGAGGTCGGTTTTCTGTCCGGCGGCGAAAATGATGGTATCCGCCTCCAGCACCCGCTGGCTGCCGGGCACCACATCCACCAGCAGCTTGCCGCCGTCGAAGCGGAATCCGGTGATGGCGCTCACCTCCAGCCCGGTGATGCGCCCATCCTCCTGGACAAAGCGCAGGTTGGTGTGTCCCGGCAGCACCGTGACGCCCTCCTCCTGGGCCTGGACAATCTCCTCCTCATCCGCCAGCATATGCGCTCTTTCCTCCAGGCAGGTGACCGTGACCTGCGCCCCCAGCCGGGCGGACACCCGGGCGGCATCAAAGGCCACATTGCCGCCGCCCAGCACCAGCACCCGCTTTCCGGGGCCCACCAGCGGCGTGTCCTGCCCAAGGGAGACTGCCCGCAGCAGCTCCACCGCCGTGGTGCACTGCTGGGGGACATACCCCTCCAGGGCAATCACCTTGCCCGCTGCGGCGCCCACGGCCACCAGCACACCGTCGTACCCCTCCTCCAGCAGGGCGGCGGCATTGGTCACATTGACCCCCGTGCGCAGCGTTACTCCCGCCTCCAGAATGTACGCCACCTCCTGGCGCACTTCCTCACGGGGCAGGCGGTATGCGGGAATGCCGGTGGTCATCATGCCGCCCGCCACAGGCAGGCGCTCCAGCAGGGTGACAGCGTGCCCCTTTTTGGCCAGGTAGTACGCTGCGGTCAGGCCGCAGGGGCCAGCCCCCACCACCGCCACCTTTTTGCCCGTGGCAGGCAGGTGTACGCTGTTTTTCTTCCAAAGCAGCTCCTGGTCGTGTTCTACGGCAAAGCGCTTCAAATCCCGGATTGCCACGGCGCTGTTCAGGCCGCCCCGCTTGCACTGTCCCTCGCAGTAGTGGGTGCACACCCGGCCCAGCGACAGGGGGAAGGGCACCTTCTCCCGGATAATGGCCACCGCCTGGGCATACTTGCCCTGGGCAATCATCTCCAGGTAGCCGGGGATGTTGATGTGCGCCGGACACTGTGCCGAGCAGGGAATCAGCCCCTGCTCCCGGGGCAGGCTCCTGTCAAACACGCCCTCCCGGTCCTGGAGCGCACCGGTGGGGCACACCTCCACACAGGCCCCGCAGAAGCGGCAGTCCGCCTCCGCCAAAGACAGGTCGCCGGTGACCCCCACATACACCTCGCCATCCTGCTTCTTGTACTCCAAAATACCCACGCCCCGCAGATCCCGGCAGGCCCGGATGCACCGTCCGCACTGAATGCACCGCTCCATCTCCCGGTCAATCAGGGGATTGACGGCGCTGATGCGGGTGGCGGTGCGGTGCACGTCACGCATCCGGGCGTGGGAGACGGACAGATACTGCATCATGGCCTGAAGCTCGCACTTGAGATAACTGCGGCAGCTGGTACAGTCCTCGGGGTGTCCAGCCAGCATCAGCTCCATGGACGTGCGGCGAATGCGGTTTAGCCCCTCAGAGCGGGTCACCACCTGCATCCCCTCCCGCACGGTGGTGGTGCAGGCGGTGACGGGCTGTGTATGCGCCCCGTCCACCTCCACCACGCACAGCTTGCATCCCCCCTCCGGGGTCAAATCGGGGTG
This sequence comes from uncultured Oscillospiraceae bacterium, assembly GCA_944387115.1. Lineage (GTDB taxonomy): Bacteria > Bacillota > Clostridia > Oscillospirales > Oscillospiraceae > Enterenecus. Next base: position 32,366 of record CALXDR010000010.1, on the reverse strand, counting down.
GGAGCAGAGATGGGGGATGTAGATGCCCGCCTCCAGGGCGGCGCTGAGCACACTCTGCCCCGCTCTGGCCTCCACTGCAACCCCATCAATGGTCAGTTTGATGGTCTCCATGTTTGTCCCTCGCTTTCTGTAATTCAACCAGCCCTATAGATTGCAATTCCCATGCCAATTTTAAGAAGGAGTGAGTCGAATGCCCCAAATTTCCATGGAACGTTCCATACTCTACACCCGGGGAGGCGCCCTGGATAAATTGCTGGACAGCGTGTTTGATATGGCAATGCTCCTCGATGTCCACTGCAACATCCTCTACCTCAGCGCCTCCAACCAGAAGGTGCTCCCCAACCCCCAGCAGTTTATTGGAAAGCCGGTGAGCCTGCTGGACAAATACTCCCCCTTCCAGCAGGTTGCCTCCACGGGGCAGTCTGTGGAAGGGCTGGCGGTGGAGATGTACGGCCACCGTGGCTTCAGCAACCTCTACCCTCTGGTGGAGGACGGTCAGATCATCGGGGTGCTCAGCTACATCTACTTTCAAAACCGCTCTGCCATCGAGCAGATTCTGGCCCAGCGCACCAACCATCCAGAGGGGCGGCAGCCGGACGACTACCGCCAGGTGTCCCTGGTCACCCGCAGCTACGACTTCTCCGATTTTCTGGGGGACAGCCCCCTGGTCAAGCAGATGCTGGACCGCTGCCGCCAGGCCGCCGCCAGCGATTACCCCGTGCTGCTCATCGGCGAGACGGGAACCGGCAAGGAGATTTTGGCCAGCGGCATCCACGCCGCCCGCCACCCCAAGTGTTTTGCCCCCTATGTGGCCATCAACTGCACCGCAATCCCGGAAAATCTCATGGAAAGCGAGCTGTTTGGCCACGAAAAGGGGGCCTTTACCGGGGCGCACCAGCGCAAGCTGGGCAAATTCGAGCAGGCCGGGGAGGGCGACGTCCTGCTGGACGAAATCGGAGATATGAACCTCTCCCTCCAGAGTAAGCTGCTGCGGGCGCTGGAATCCCGGGAGTTTGAGCGTGTAGGCGGGCAAGAGCTCATCCCCTTCCGGGCCAACATCATTGCCGCCACCAACAAAAACCTACCCGCTCTGGTGGAGGCCGGGCAGTTCCGGGCGGATTTGTACTACCGCCTGTCGGTCATCGAGGTGTTCCTGGTGCCCCTGCGCAAGCGCCCTGAGGACATCCCCCTGCTGGTGGACCACTTTCTCCAAAGCCGCTCCGGCTCCCTGCGCTTCACCCACCAGGCCATGGAGTTTCTCCAGCGCTACCCCTGGCCCGGCAATGTGCGGCAGCTGCGCAACCTGGTCTACCGCCTGCTCGCCCTGAGCAGCGGAGAGCAAATCACCGGAGAGCGGGTCATGCAGGAGCTTTCCACCGGGCAGGAGTCGTACAGCTGGGCCCTCAGCCAGCCCTCCGCCCCCCAGCCGGCCCCGGAGATGGAGCACAGCCCCCGCACCCTGGAGCAGTTGGAGCGCCAGGCCATTGCCCAGGCCCTGGAGCACTGCCAGCGCAACATCTCCCTTGCCGCCCGGCAGCTGGGCATCAGCCGCGCCACCCTCTATAAGAAGATGGAGAAGTTCCACCTCTGACCCCATCCCCCTCCCACTGGGCGCAGCGGGCAGCCTGTCTGGTTTCCAAACAGTGTATTTTCCATGTATACTTCTTGTACACCCTTCTGCGCCCCACACCCCCCCACAGCCGCCTTCCCCCCTCCAGAACGGCAGAGGCGGACAACGCTCCCAATGGAAACCAGTTGGCATCCCGCTTGCATTGAGTATTTCTTGTGGAAACCCAATACATCTTATGCGCCGGAGCCACCCTTCCGGTGACACTGTACACAAGAAAGGATGCATCAACCATGAAACAGATGGACGCTGACGTCATCATTGTAGCAGCCGGTCTGTCCGGCCTGGCCGCTGCCGTTGCCGCCGCCGAGAAGGGGGCCTCCGTCATCGCCTTCGAGAAGTCCAACACCACCGGCGGCGCCGCCAACATGGCCATGGGCCCGCTGGGCATCGGCTCCCGCATTCAGAAGGAGCACATGATCAGCCTCACCCCCGGCGAGGCCTTCCGCAAGCATATGTTCTTCACCCACTACAAAGTAGACGCCCGCCTGGTGCGTGACTACTACTTCAAGTCCGGCGACACCATCGACTGGCTGATGGACATGGGGGTAAAGTTCGCCGGCGTGCAGCGTGCCTTCACCGCTCCCGAGGCCACCCGTGCCTACTCTGACGGCGAGTTCACCTGGCACGTGGTGCAGCCCGAGGGAGGCGGCATCCCCGGCCCCCGCGCCGCCACCGCCATGGTGAAGGCCATGACCGACCGGGCCACCGAGCTGGGCGTGCAATTCATGCTGGAGACCCCCGTCAAGGAGATTATGATGGAGGACGGCGAGGCCATCGGCGTGCGTGCCGTGGACAAGGACGGCGAGGAGATTGAGTGCACCGGCGGTGCGGTCATCATCGCCACCGGCGGCTTTGGCTGCAACCCCGACATGATTCGTGACCTGTGCGGCTTTGAGTTTGGCAAGGACATCTTCAACTTCGCCATTCCCGGCATGGTGGGCGACGGCATCAAGATGGCCTGGGCCGCCGGCGCCGGCCACACCCCCTGCACCATGGAGCTGATGTATCAGCTGCCCGACAACCTGAACCACTTCTATGTGGAGGGCGCCTTCCGCCAGCCCTGTCTGTGGGTCAACCGTCTGGGCGAGCGCTTCATGCCCGAGGATCAGATTGCCAACACCACCTTCACCGGAAACGCCATTTCCATGCTGCCCGGCCGTGTGGCCTTTGCCATCTTTGACGAGGCCCTGCTCAAGCGCTGGAAGAAGCACGGCCCCGACCTGGTCAGCCATGTCCACCCCCACGACCTGTACGAGCACTTTGAGGCCCAGTGGGAGCGGGACATTGCCGCCGGGTACGAGCCCGTGGCAGAGGGCATGACCGTGGAGGAGCTGGCCAAGAACGCCGGCATCGACCCCGAGGGTCTGGCCGCCACCATCAAGGAGTACAACGAGATGTGCGCCAAGGGCTTTGACGAGATTTTTGAGAAGGATCGCCAGTATATGCAGCCCATCGGCACCGGCAAGCTGTACTGCTGCCGCCAGACTGTGGGCGCCTACGGCACCCTGGGCGGCATCCTCATCAACCACAAGATGGAGGTCATGACCCCCGACTACCAGACCATCCCCGGCCTGTACGCCGTGGGCACCGACGCCTGCAACATCTACGGCGACAGCTACACCTTCACCCTGCCCGGCAACACCATGGGCTTCTGCGTCAACTCCGGCCGTATCGCCGGTGAGAACGCCGTGGACTTTGCTCTGGTGGAGGAGTAAGCCCTCCCATCCGCACCATGTTTGCCTCTAACCTGCGCCATGTTTCCCCCTTGCAGCGGACGCCCCTGGGCGTCCGCTGCATTTTTTCTGAACACATGGAGAATCTGCCCTAATTCCTCTTGTCTTTTGGGGAGAAATGCTCTATAATATTTCCCGAATTTTTATTTTCCAGGGAAGGGGCTATGTGGTCTTGGATGCTTTGGCGCTGCTGCTGTATTCACAGCTGGACTTATTCTGTATCTGTCTGCTGGGGGTTTTGTTTGTCCACTCGCTGCGCAACACAGACCTGCGCCGTTACTGGCGCTATTTTCAATACATCGTGTTGGGAAGCATTTGCTTCATCCTGCTGGACTATCTCTATCTGCTGGGCACCAACCATGTCATTCCCATGTCCCCGGAGGCGGCCTACGTCGTCAATGCGGTGTACTTCATCGTGGGCGGCATATCCCTGTTTTTCTGGATGATATATGCCGAACGGATTACCAACTCCACGGTGCAGCTCACCCCCCTGCGCCTGCTGTTCTACCTGTCTCCCCTGATTGCGCTGTGCGTCCTCATGCTCCTCTCCTTCTTCACCGGATGGGTGTACAGCCTCAACAGCACCTTGCAGTTTCAGAGGGGGCCGTACTATCTGCTGGCTTACCTGCTGCCCTACAGCTATCTGATTGTGGAGGCCGTCCGCCTGCTGATTCGGGCCATGCAGCGGAAAAACTATGCGCATAAGCGGGAACTGCTGGGCATTTTCCTCTACAGCCTCCCCCTGCTGTGCGCCCTGGTGCTCTCCGTCTTTGTCACCGCCTCCACGCCGTTGCCCTGTCTGGCCACCACCATCAGCGCCCTGCTGCTGTATATGAACTCCCAGGACTCCCTGGTATCCATTGACCCCCTCACCAAGCTCAACAACCGCACCCAGCTGCTGCGCCACCTGTCGGTAGAGATGTCCCGCCTGGACGACACCGCCCCCCTCTTCCTCATGATTTTGGATTTGGACCACTTCAAGCGCATCAACGATCAGTTTGGACACGTGGCAGGGGACCAGGCCTTGGAGCGCTTTGCCAATGTCCTGCACAGCATCCAGCCCCGCTTCGGCTGCTTCATGTCCCGCTACGGGGGAGATGAGTTCATCATTGTCCACCGCAGCAGCCGCCCCGGCGAGATGGACGCACTCTGCCAGGCCATCTCCCGCACCCTGGAGGAGTCCAACGCCCAGTCCGACGCCCCCTATCAGCTTCACTTTTCCTACGGCTGGGCCCGCTGCACCCCGGATTTGACCTACATTCCCGACTTCATCGCCCTGGCAGACCAGCAGCTCTACCACATGAAAGCCCGGCGCAAGCGGTGCGACGGGCAGTGAGGTTCTGTCCCGCAAACATTCACTTCACAAACAGGCAGCCGCCCTGGGAGGGGTTCCTCCCAGGGCGGCTGCCTGCTTCTATTGGTATTCCAGCCCGGCTTACGCGCCCCACAGCGGGGCGGGGTAACGGCCGGCACGGCTCATCTCCTGAATGGCGGCCACCACAGCGGGGCGATCCTCCCGGTAGGTGACGCCATACCAGCGGTCGGCAGAGCGCAGCACCTTCACCCGGGCCTTGCCCTCCTCCAGCAGCTGCGTGACCACACTGGGCAGGAAGTACTCTCCCTTCAGCGGGTTTTCCGCCAGGGTGCGCTCCAGGAAGGCGGGGAAGCGGGCCTCCGCCTCGGTGAGGAAGGCACGGCTAAAGCCCCACAGATTCATGGATACAATGCTGTCCCCGGGCAGGGAAACCCAGGTCTGTCCGCCGTCCTCGGTATACCGGGCGTTCTCCCCATCCTTCTCAATGTGGGAGCGCTCGGTGACCTGCACCAGGAAGTGCTCGCCGTCCTCCTCGCACACCCCCCGGGCCACGCTGCCGTGCTCGGTGACGGTGTTCCCCAGGCGGTAGCCCACCATGGCAAACTCGTAGCAGCCGGGCTGGTCGGGGTGGGTACACAGATAGTTGTACACCTCACGGAATCCGTCCGGCCCGTAGTAGTCGTCGGCGTTGATCACGGCAAAGGGGCCGTTGACCACCTTGCGGGCGGCCAAAATGGCGTGGGCCGTCCCCCAGGGCTTGACCCGCTCGGCGGGCACCTGATACCCCTCGGGCAGATCATCCAGCTCCTGATAGGCGTACTTGACCGTGACATGGCGGGACAGGCGGTCGCCAATGGCCTGGCGGAAGGTGTCCTCCAGCTCCCGCTTGATGACAAACACCACCGTTTCAAACCCCGCCGCCTTGGCGTCATAGATGGCGTAGTCAATCATCAGTTCGCCGTGGGCGCCCATGGGGTCCACCTGCTTGAGCCCGCCGTAGCGGCTGCCCATCCCCGCAGCCATGACCACCAGAACCGGTTTTTCCATTGTGCATCCCATCCTTTCTCAGCCCTGATACCCGTTGGGGTTGGTGGACTGCCACTTCCAGGAGGAGGCGCACATCTCCTCAATGCCGTACTGCGCCTCCCAGCCCAGCTCTTCCCGGGCCTTGCGGGGGTCTGCGTAGCAGGCGGCAATGTCGCCGGGGCGTCGGGGGTCCATCACGTAGGGCAGGGTCTTGCCGCAGGCCTTCTCATAGGCGTGGAGCACATCCAGCACGCTGTACCCCTTGCCGGTGCCCAGATTGCAGACAAACAGGCCGCAGTTGCCCTCCAGCTTGCGCAGGGCAGCCACATGGCCCCGGGCCAAATCCACCACATGGATGTAATCCCGCACGCCGGTGCCGTCGGGGGTGGGATAGTCGCCGCCGTAGACATGGATTTTCTCCAGCTTGCCCACGGCCACCTGGGCGATGTAGGGCACCAGATTGTTGGGAATGCCGTTGGGGTCCTCCCCAATCAGGCCGCTTTCATGGGCGCCGATGGGGTTAAAGTAGCGCAGCACCGCCACATTGAGGGAGGGGTCGGCGGCGCAGTAGTCGGTGAGCACCCGCTCCAAAAACAGCTTGGTGGTGCCGTAAGGGTTGGTGGTGCCCCCGGTGGGGAAGCTCTCCTCGATGGGCACCGTGGCAGGGTCGCCGTACACCGTGGCAGAGGAGGAGAACACAAAGTTTTTCACCCCATACTTGCGCATGGCATTGAGGAGCACCAGGGTGTTGACCAGGTTGTTGGTGTAGTACTCCAGGGGCTTTGCCACACTCTCCCCCACGGCCTTGAGCCCTGCAAAGTGGATGACCGCCTCAATATCGGGGTACTGCTGGAACAGGCTGTCCACCTGCGCAGGGTCGCAAAGCTCTGCTTTGACAAAGGGCACCTGTTTCCCCGTGATGCGCTCCACCCGCCGGATGGACTCCTCGCTGGAGTTGCACAGGTTGTCCGCCACCACAATGTCATACCCTGCCTCCAACAGCTCCACACAGGTATGGCTGCCGATGTACCCGGCGCCGCCGCTTACCAAAATAGACATACTAATTTGCTCCTTTCCCGGGGCTGTACCGCCCCTGTCTTGCACTCAGGGGGTCTCCCCCTATGGCAGAGTCCCTTGCACCTTGCGGTGCGCTGACCGCCAGTGTCCCCATTTTACCACGCACCCCCAGGGAAATACAACTCCTTTTCCCATCTCTCCCTGTATTTCTCCCGCCCCCGGGCAGCGCCCCCCATTCCTCCCTCATGCACACGCTCCCTCTTCCCTCGCCCCCGCTTCTATGCTATACTGGAAAAGCAACCCTCGCCTGCCCCGTGCAGGCATCCAGTACAGATAGAGAAAGGAGCTTTGCCATGGAATCCACTGAATTAAAGGAGTGCAAGCCCCGCCGGACTGGGCTTTTCCACGCCCTGTGTGCGCTGCCCAGGCGCATATTGACCATTGTGTCCCTGTCGGTCATCCTGGCCGTGGTGATACTCATCGCCGTGTGGCGGCTGCTAGCCCACATCAACCAACCCAAGGAGCCCCCCGCCGTCAATGTGCTGTCCATGATTGAGGAGGTGGTGCATACCAGCCGCCTATCCACCTTCTCCACGGTCTATGAAGGGGTGACCCAGGTGATGAACGAGAAAAAGCCGGACAAGGTGGACTACTATGTGTCCTACTGCGCCACGGTAAAGGCCGGGCTGGACTTCAGCCGCATTACCATCACCATGGACGACACCACCATATACCTCACCCTCCCTCCCATCGAGATGGAAGCGCCGGAGGTGGACATTTCCTCCCTGGACTACCTGTTTTACAACAACAAGGCCAACACCTCCTCGGTGACAGAGGCGGCCTACCGGGCCTGCGTAGCCGATGTCACCCAGGCCATGGCAGACAACACCTCTGTGGTGGAGCTGGCCCAGTCCAATGCCAAGCAGGTGCTCACCGCCCTGGTCACCCCCTTCCTGAGCGCAGGAGATCAGGTGCGCACCGTGGAATTTTTAGAGGAGGACGGCGTATGAAACGGCTGATATTGGGGGCCTTTGCCGCCCTGTTGTCCCTGAGCTGTGCGGCCTGCTCCGCCCAGCAGGCGCCGGAACCCCCCGCTGCGCTGGACACATCGAAAATGAAAAACATCTGCGAGCTGGCCGTGCTGGAGTGCCGCTACCACACCGTGGCCAAATATGACGAAAAGGACGCCAGCGGCTTTTGGCTGTGGAAAAAGGATAAGACCTTTTGGATTGAATACTCCGGCATTGTCCAGCTGGGTGTGGACATTTCCAAGGTGGACATCCAGCAAACCGGCACCGCCGTCACCATCTCTCTGCCGCCCATTGAGGTGAAAAGCTGCATCGTAGACCCGGATTCTCTGAGCAAGGACTCCTTCTTTGTGGCCAAGGACTCTGCCGTCATCACCGCCGAGGATGAAGTCTACGCCTTCTCCAAGGCGCAGGAGTACCTGTCCTGGCAGGCCACCCAGGACTACCCCCTGATGCAGGAGGCCATGAACCGCACCAAGGAGCTGTTGGAGAGCTTCGTATCCCAGTGCGGCGCACTCTACGGTGTGGAGTACGAGATTACATGGGAACATCCGCCCCTCTCCACCCCCGCCCCCTCTCCAGCCCCTTGACCGCAAAGCAAACTGCCCAGCGACGGAATATCTCTCCGTCGCTGGGCAGTTTTTCAGCTCAGCCGAGCCACCTGGTCCACGCCCATGGCGCACAACAGGGCGCCGGCCTCCGTCTGGGTGCCGTGATGGGTGTTAATCTGCTCCATCACCCCATTGCGCACGTCCTTGGACACCACAATCGCAATGATTTCCTTCTCTGTCTGGCTCTCCGCCACGCCGGGAATCTGATCGAGCAGGGTGTCTCCAGACCACCGGGCCTTGATCACCGTGCCTCCACGGGCGCCCGCCCGGCGGGCAGTGGCCATCACCGCCTCGGTGTATCCCCGGTTGACCACCGCCAGAATCAAACTGTTCTTCTGCTCCTGCACCATGTTCCCTCCGTTCTCCTTTTTGGTCCTGATGTCAATGACAGCCGCCAGGCGTGCGCTGGCAGCCTCCAAAGGCAGGGAGAAGGCAATGCCCCTGGCCCCCACGGAGCCCTGTAGGGCGTCCCCCTGCCGGTCCATCAGCCCTTTGACCGTGGAGCGGGGCGCCAGGCTGATGAGCACATCCTTTTCACTGCTGCCAATGCCCAGGATGTCCAAAATCTCCGAGGTGGCAGTTCCCACCCCTTCGCACTGCATATGGGTGAACACCTGGTGCTGGGTGTAGAGCCGGGCCACCCGGTTCCCCCGGCCACGCTCCACAATGGTTACAATGAGTTGCAACGGTTCCATCCGAGTTTCCCCCTTATGTATCGTAGTAGAGGATGCCGTCATCCACCCGCTCCACACGCAGCTGGATGTGGCGGCGGGCCAGCTTCTTGCGCAGCTGGCTGGACAGCCCCAGCACCTGGATGGTCACCAGCGGGGTCATGGCCACCATCGCCACCAGGCCGAAGGCGTCGGTCATCACATTCCCCCCCAGGGCCTCACAAGCCCCCATGGCAAAGGGGAGGAGGAAGGTGGCGGTCATCGGTCCGGAGGCCACGCCGCCCGAGTCAAAGGCAATGCCCGTGTACATAGGGGGCACAAAGAAGGTCAGCGCCAGCGAGATGGCATAGCCGGGCACCAAAATCCACAGAATGGACACCCCGGTGAGCACCCGCAGCATGGCAATGCCCACCGAAAGGGCCACACCGATGGACAGCCCCAGGCGCATGGCCTTCTGGGACACCGCACCCATGGACACCTCCTCCACCTGCTTGTTGAGCACGTGGACGGCAGGCTCTGCCGCCACAATGAAGTAGCCCATCACCATGCCCACCGGCACCAGAAGCCAGGGCGCAGCACCCCCTGCCAGCGTGGCCCCCAGGAACTGCCCGGCGGGCAAAAAGCCCACATTGACGCCGGTGAGGAAGAGCACCAGCCCCACATAGGTGTATACCAGGCCGCTGATTACCTTGAGCAGCTCCGTACCCTTAAAGCGCCGGGTGAAGAGCTGGAACACCAGAAACATCCCACAGATGGGGAGCAATGCCACCCCCACCTCCTGGGCATAGTGGGGCAGGGCATGGAGAAATTCCACCGCCGCATCCCGGGTGGTAAGCACCTGAGCCACCTCAGCGGAGACATAGGCCGCCTCCTCCGGGCGGTAGAAGGTGCCCAGCAGCAGCACCGCCAGCACGGGGCCAATGCTGCACAGGGCCACCAGGCCGAAGCTGTCGTCCGTGGCTCCTTTATCACTGCGCACCGAGGCCATGCCCACGCCCAGAGCCATGATGAAGGGCACGGTGATGGGCCCTGTGGTCACGCCCCCCGAGTCAAAGGACACGGCAATGAAATCCTTGGGGGCCAAAAAGGCCACCAGGAACACCAGGCCGTAAAACACCAGCAGCAGCCGGGCCAGGCGCACCTTCCGCCGGGTGCGCAGAACCGCCACCAGCAAAAACAGCCCCACACCCACCGCAACGGTGAGAATGAGCACCAGATTGGGGATGGAGGGCACCTGGTTGGCCAGCACCTGCAAATCCGGCTCTGCAACGGTGATGATGACCCCCAGCAGAAATGCCGCCCCCAGCGCCGCCACCATGCTCCGGCTGCGGCCCATGTGTACGCCCATGCCGCTGCCCATGGGGGTCATGGCGATGTCTGCACCCAGGGTGAACAGTCCAATGCCTATAATGAGCAGCACAGCGCCAAAGAGAAAGAGCACCAGCGTTCCCGGCTGCACCGGGGCGATGGTGATGCAAAGCAGCAGCACAATGGCTGTGATGGGCAGCACCGAGGAGAGGGATTCTTGGATTTTCTCCATGAGTTGAGGGTTAATACGCAATCGTTCCGCTCCTTTCCAAAGTTGAATTTCCCTCTAGTATATCAGAATTCATAGGGAAAAGGAAGGGTTTTTCCCTGCCCATTTGTAAACTTTTCTCTCCAGGGGCGCCCCCTGTCGCCGCCCCTCCCCCGCCCCTCCGGCAGGCGGGCTGTCCGGCGCCTCACCCCTCCAGATAGGCCTCCAACAGCTTGAGGGTCTGCTCCGCCCCCTTCACATGGCTGCGCTCGTAGCCGTGGGAGGCGTACACCCCCGGGCCAATCAGCCCGTGGCGGATGTCATGCCCCGCCCGCAGGGTGGCCTCCACATCAGAGCCGTAGTAGGGATAGACGTCGGCGGCAAAGTCCACCTCTGCCCGGCGGGCGGCGTCCATCAGGGCGGATACCACCTCATAGTGGTAGGGGCCGCCGCTGTCCTTGACGCAGATGGACACCTGGGTTTCCTTGCAGTTCAGGCCGTCCCCCACGCACCCCATGTCCACGCTGATGCCCTCGGTCACTCCATCGGGCACCGAGGCGGCTCCGCCGTGTCCCACTTCCTCAAACACCGTGATGTGGTGCCACACCCGATACTTGGGGCACACCTTCCCCTGGGCCACCTGGCGGGCCAGCCCCAGCAAAATGGCCACAGAGAGCTTGTCATCCAAAAAGCGGCTCTTGATGTACCCGGAGGGGGTGACCACGGTGCGGGGGTCAAAGCACACCACATCCCCCACCTGGATGCCCAGCGCCTCCACCTGCCCGGCAGAGTACACCTCCTCATCCAGCACCACCTCCATGGTGTCAAAGGTGCGCTTGGTATCGGAATACTGCCCGTTGACATGGACAGAGGCATTGACCAGCTGGAAGGTTCCGGTGTACACCTTGCCGTCCCGGGTGACCACCCGCACCTGCTCGGCCTCGGCGTTGTTGGCGTTCATCCCGCCCAGGGGGACAATGCGCAGCCGTCCCGTCCCTTTGACCTGTGCCACCATGCCTCCTAGCGTGTCCAGATGGGCCATCAGCAGCCGCCCCTCCTCCTGGGGGGCCTGGGGATTCAGGCACACCAGCACACCCCCCTTGGTGGTAAGCTGGGGCTGGAAGCCCAGGCGGCGGTACTCCTCCAGTACATACTCCGCCGCCCGGCGGGTGTAGCCCGCAGGGCTGTCAATGGCCAGAACCGCCTTGGCCTGGTCCACAATATAAGATGCAATTTCTGTCATAGTGCCTTACTCCTTTTCCTCAGATATTCCCATTCTACCACAACATCGCCCCCAGTACAACTACGGCGCAGGGGGCATAGAATGGCGCAGCCATCGTTTTTTGAAAGGGGTATGGATCCATGTCTGTCTACTCAGCCGCCCCATCCCACGCCATCGGGGTGTGGCTGCTGGCGGTGCTGTTCGGGCTGTTTGTCCTCAAAGGCGCCTTCGCCCTCCTCCTCTGGGCCGCCAGCCGCCGTCCCGCCGTCATGACCCTGCCTGCGCAGGTATGCGCCAGGCACGCCGTCGCCGCCCCGCTGCCCAACCGGCCGGGACAGTGCGCCCGGCACTACTCCGCCACCTTCCAGCTTACCCCCCAGCAGCGCCTGGAGGTAGCGGTGAGCGCTGCGCAGTACCGTGCCCTCCACGAGGGCGACCGGGGGTATGTGCACCTGCGGGGCACAAAGTATCTCCGCTTCACCCCAGCGCCCGCCGCCAACGCCCCCCACCCCCAGCCCACCGGGCAGCTTCCCCCGCCCTGACGCCTCCCCCGTGTATGCCGGAGGGGGCTTCCCCCCACGACAAAACAAGGCCGCACCCGGCTTCCATCGGGTGCGGCCTTGTTCCTGGTGATGTTGGGGGCAGGGCAATCAGTGCCGTGCCTGATAATCCTCCATGGACCTGGCGTCGGCGGCCCGCTTCTCCTCCAGCGCCTGGGCCAGGAGCATATCCTTGACCTTCATCAGGCGGGTGGTGGTGGAGCGTTCGTTCTCGTCCAGCTTCATGGTGATATAGCGGATGGACTCCTGGGTGTTGGGGATGACCACATACTCCAGTGCGTTGACCCGGCGGCGGGTCTTTTCAATCTCCTCTGCCAGCAGCTGGGCCGTCTTTTCAATCTGCGCCAGCTTGAGCATGGACTGAAACACACTGCCCAGCGCTTCCACAGCGCCGTCCAGCTCCCCGGAGGTGGTGGCAAAGCCATAGGGGAAGATGTCCCCCTCGTCCTCGGTGCGGGTCTTGTAGTGGTAGGTGGGCACATTCACGCTCATCACGTTCTGAAAGCTCATCTCCAGCTCCACGCTCTGCTTGGGGTACATCAGCGCCTGACCCATGGCAGAGGCACTCATGAGGGCAGAGGCCACAGTGAAGGAGCCGTGTACCTTCATCAGCTCCTCCTCCACCTGGGTGCGCAGCTGGCGCACCTCCCGCACGGTGTCCAGAAACTGCTTCATCAGCTCATCCCGCTTATCCTTGAGCAGCTTGTGACCACGCTGGGCGGTCTTCAGCTTCCCCTTCAGGCGGGTGAGCTCCATTCTGGTGGGATTGACAACGGTTGCAGCCATTGTTTATCCCTCCTTTTTGGGCATATACTTCTCGATATACTCCGGCTTAATGCGCTTGAGCTCGGCAGTGGGCAGAATGGAGAGCAGTTCCCAGCCCAGATCCAGGGTCTCCTCGATGGTGCGGTTCACCTCGTAGCCCTGGTTGACATACCGGTTCTCGAACTCCTCGGCGAACTTGGCGTACAGCAGGTCGGTGGGGGTGAGGGCGGCCTCACCCAGGATGGACATCAGCTCCTTGTTGTCCTTACCGGTGGAGTAGGCGGCAAAGAGCTGGTTCATGGTGTTGGCGTGGTCCTCACGGGTCTTGCCCGCACCAATGCCCTTGTCCTTCAGACGGGACAGGGAGGGCAGCACATCCACGGGGGGATTGATGCCCTTGCGGTACAGCGCACGGGAGAGGATAATCTGTCCCTCGGTGATATAGCCGGTCAGGTCGGGAATGGGGTGGGTCTTGTCATCCTCGGGCATGGTGAGGATGGGAATCATGGTGATGGACCCGGGCTTGCCCAGCTGACGGCCTGCACGCTCGTACATGGTGGCCAGGTCGGTATACAGATAGCCGGGGAAGCCGCGGCGGCCGGGCACCTCCTTCTTCGCCGCAGACACCTCACGGAGGGCCTCGGCGTAGTTGGTGATGTCGGTGAGGATGACCAGCACGTGCATACCCTTCTCAAAGGCCAGGTACTCAGCGGCGGTCAGCGCCATGCGGGGGGTGGAAATGCGCTCTACGGCGGGGTCATTGGCCAGGTTGGTGAAGAGCACCGTGCGGTCAATGGCGCCTGTGCGCTTAAACTCCTGGACAAAGAACTCAGACTCCTCGAAGGTGATGCCAATGGCGGCAAACACCACGGCGAAGTTGCCCGCATCATCCCCCAGCACCCGGGCCTGACGGGCAATCTGGGCGGCCAGATTGGCGTGGGGCAGACCGGAGCCGGAGAAGATGGGCAGCTTCTGACCACGCACCAGGGTGTTCAGCCCGTCGATGGTGGACACGCCGGTCTGGATAAACTCATCGGGGTAGTCCCGGGCGGCGGGGTTCATGGGCAGGCCGTTGATGTCCCGGTACTCCTCGGCCAGAATTTCCGGGCCGCCGTCAATGGGACGGCCCATGCCGTTGAACACACGGCCCAGCATATCGGAGGACACCCCCAGCTGGAGGGGGTGGCCCAAAAAGCGCACCTTGGACTGAGCCAGGTTAATGCCGGCGGCGGACTCGAACAGCTGCACCACAGCGGTGTCGCCGTTGACCTCCAGCACCTTGCCCCTGCGGATGCCGCCGTCGGGCAGCTCTACCTCCACCAGCTCGTCATAGGTGACATTCTCCACCATCTTGACCATCATCAGCGGAGAGACAATCTCCTGAATGGTTCTATACTCACGAATCACAGCTGCTCACCTGCCTTTTCAACAACCGCGTCAATCTCCCGCTCCATTTCAGCGGCGATGTCAGCGTATACCTGAGAATACGTCTCTGCGGGGACGGACTTGGCCCGGCCGATTTTCTCACGGCTGGGAATGGCGAACAGCTCCATGGTGGGGGCGCCCTTCTCAATGGCGGCCCGGCACAGCTTGTCATAGTCCAAAATCATCGCCAGCAGCTTGGCCTGACGGTCATAGCTGGAGTAGGAGTCCACCTCCATAAAGGAGTTTTGCTGGAGGAAGTCCTCACGCACCATGCGGGCAGACTCCAGGGTGAGCTGGTCGGCGGGGGACAGGGAGTCCTTGCCCACCAGCTGGACAATCTCGTTCAGGCTGGACTCACTCTGGAGCAGTCCCATGGCCTTCTCCCGGTTCTGGAGGAACTCCGCCCCCAGCTTCTCGTCAAACCAGGGCTTGAGTGCGTCCAGATAGAGGGAGTGGGAGTTGAGCCAGTTGATGGCGGGGAAGTGACGCTTGTAGGCCAGGGAGGCGTCCAGCGCCCAGAACACCTTGACAATGCGCATGGTGCCCTGGCTCACCGGCTCGGACAGGTCGCCGCCGGGAGGGGACACAGCGCCCACAGCGGTGAGGGAGCCGGTGCGGCCGTCGCTGCCCAGACAGGACACAGAACCGGCCCGCTCGTAGAACTGGGCCAGACGGGAGGCCAGGTAGGCGGGATACCCCTCCTCGCCGGGCATCTCCTCCAACCGGCCGGACATTTCACGCAGCGCCTCTGCCCAGCGGGAGGTGGAGTCGGCAATGACCGCCACATCGTAGCCCATATCCCGGAAGTACTCGGCGATGGTAATGCCGGTGTAGATGGAGGCCTCACGGGCGGCCACGGGCATATCAGAGGTGTTGGCGATGAGCACGGTGCGCTTCATCAGGGACTCGCCGGTGCGGGGGTCGATCAGCTCGGGGAACTCCCGCAGAACGTCGGTCATCTCGTTGCCCCGCTCGCCACAGCCAATGTAGATGACGATGTCCACGTCAGACCACTTGGCCACAGCGTGCTGCATCACAGTCTTGCCCGAGCCGAAGGGGCCGGGGATGGCCGCCGTACCGCCCTTGGCCACGGGGAAGAAGGTGTCCACAATGCGCTGACCGGTGGACAGGGGGCGGGTGGGGGAGTACTTGTGCTGATAGGGACGGCCGGTGCGCACGGGCCAGCGCTGGCTCATGGTGAGGGGCACCTCGGTGCCGTCCTCCTTGACCAGCACCGCCACCGTCTCCTTGACGGTGTAGCTGCCCTTGCCCGCCACGCTCTTCAAGGTGCCCTTGAGATAGGGGGGCACCATGATTTTATGCAGCACCACAGGCGTCTCGGGCACAGTGCCGATGACGTCGCCGCCGGACACCTGCTGCCCGGCAGCGGCCACAGGGGTAAACTCCCACTTCTTCTCGGGGTCAATGGGAGGCACCTCCACGCCGCGGGGCAGGCTGTTGCCCTGCACCTTCTTCATAATCTCCTCAAGGGGGCGCTGAATGCCGTCGTAAATATTCTCAATCATGCCGGGGCCAAGCTCCACGCTCATGGGGTAACCGGTGGTCACCACCTCAGCGCCGGGGCCCAGGCCAGAAGTCTCCTCGTATACCTGGATGGAAGCAGAGTCGCCGTTCATGGTGAGGATTTCACCGATGAGGCGCTCAGGGCCTACCCGCACCACGTCAGACATATTGGCGTCTGACAGGCCGGTAGCCACCACCAGGGGCCCGGAGACTTTCACTACTTTACCCATACTGTCAAACCTTCTTTCTAGGCTGAATATCAAATCAGTGGCCGGGGCCGTCCGCCCCGGTGTGCGCAAATCAGAGAATGTCCGCGCCCACTGCCCGCTCCACTGCCTTTTTGATGTTGCTCATACCGATGCCCAGGGGGCCTTCTTTCCCGGGGATGAGGATGATGGCAGGGGTGAGATTGTCCTTGTAGCGGGCAATGTCGCGCTCCAAATCCACTGCCAGGGTTTCCGTCAGATAGATGATTGCCACATCCTCCTTCGCCAGCTGGTGCAGGGTGGTTCGGGCCTGCTCCACCGTGTCCACAGGGAAGGTGGACAGCCCCAGGGCCTGAAAGCCCTGCACGCTGTCCTGATCTCCCAAAACGGCGATGCGATAGCTTGCCATAGTCTCCCTCCTCCTTATGCGTAGCTCATGCGCAGGCGCTGCCGGATGGTCTCCCGATCCAGCCCGGCCATGCGTCCAGAGAGGATGGTGCGGATGGCAGTGCCCTCCGCCTGCCTGGCGTGGAGGTATCCGGCAATGGGCTCAATGCCGAAGGACACCATCCGCCCGCCCAGTAGATAGCGGGTGATTGCATCGTCGCACAGCCGCTCAAACTCCGTGAGGGGGCCGGAACCGGCGGCAGAGCGGGCAGCGCCCTCGGCGGCGGCCTGCTTCAAATCTCCCATGCGGAAGAGGTTGCCCAGCTCATCCCCCCGGGCGGCGCTCAGGGCGCTGACGGACACATTGCCGCCGGGCGCCAGCACCTGGCTGAGAAATTCCCCGCCCTTGCCCAGGCGGGCCGCGCGCACCGCAGAGCGCAGGTTGGCCGCATCAATGAGCAGCGCCGCATACCCCTTGAGAAATGCGCTTCCAGTTGCCGCCGCCAAAGCGGACAGCTCCTCAAAATAGCACCGGTCCAGGGCAAAGTCCGCCTGCTGGGGGTCGCCGGTGGCGCCCAAAATCTCTCTGGCCCGGGCAATGCCCTGGCGCAGCAGGTCGCTGCACCCCCGCAGCTCCTCCCGGCGGAAGCGGTCTGCCAGCTCCTCGGGCTGGTAGCGGCCGCCCCACTGGAGCAGGCTGTCCCGATGCTGGCCCAGGGCCTCCCCCTTCACCAGCACCTTGGCATTGTGGTAATCCACCCGCAGCTTGAACAGATCCAGCGCCCGGGGATCGGGCACGGCGCTGCCCAGATCCTCCATAGTCTCCCGCTGGCGCTGGGCCAGCGCCTGCTCCACAGCCTGGGCGGTCAGCTCACTCAGCTCAGGATAGCCGCACTCGGTGATGACCTTGGCGGCCTCCTCGTCGGTGGGGGCGTCCAGCATACGCTCCAGGCGCTCCCGGTTGAGCAGCCCCCGCTCCATGGCCCGCACACGGGTGGAGAGAAAGATATAATCCAAATCCTTGTTTCGACTCACGGGGCGTCACTCCTTCCCCGTCACGGGAACAGCACGCTTGCCACCTGGCCCGCCAGAGCTTCCCGCTGGAGCCGGACAATGGTGTCAAAGGTGCAGTTCACTTCCACAGCGCCGTCCTGGAGGATAAAGCCCCCCTTCATGGGACGGCTCTCCTCAGACAGGGTGAGCATAGCCCCCTCACCCAGCCGCTCGTTGGCCGCCAGCACCACCGCCTTGCCCAGCCGGGCGCGGTCGCTGGGGGAGAAGATGAGCTTCTCCCGGCGGCTGGTCACCGCCTGGGCAGCCAGGTCCGCCAGCAGGCTGACATACTCCTGCTCAGGCAGGGCCTGCAGCTTGTTGAGCGCCAGGCGGAACGCCTCCTCGATGACCTCCTGCTTGGCTGCCAGCTGAGCCTTGCGCTGCTCCAGCTTGGCGGCGGAGCGCAGGCGCTCCTCCCGCTCTGCGGCGGCACGCTTGCCCCGCTCCAGGATGTCCGCCACCTCAGCCCGGGCCTTGGCCTCGTAGCGGGCGGAGATTTCCTCCCCCTGCTGGCGGGCCTGGCTCAAAATGGCGTCGATTTCACCCTGGGCATCGCCGCTGATGCGGTTGATGATTTTATCAATTCCGTTCATAGCACATACCAGCCTTTCCCTAACCGCAGCCTGACCGAGCTTAAGCGCCCAGGTTCAGGTTGAGCAGCATCAGGAAGGAAGCCAGCAGGGACAAAATGGCGTAGAACTCCACGGTGATACACAGAATGATGCCCTTGGCCCAGTCGTTGGGACGCTTTGCCATCAGGCTCACCGCCGTGGCCGCCACACGGCCCTGGGCAGGCGCGGAGATGCCGCCGCCAATGGCAATGGGCAGACAGGCCGCAGCCACACGCAGGCCGTCCGCCACGGACATACCCACGGCAGTGCCGCTGAACACGCCCATCTGGAGGATGGCGAAGAACCACACCACCAGGCCGTACAGGCCCTGGGTGCCGGGAATGACCTGGAGAATCATCACCTTACCAAAGGCAGAGGGGTCCTCCGCCAGCAGGGCGGTGCCCGCCTCACCGGCAATACCACAGCCCCGGGCAGAACCGGCGGCACACAGGCCGGCAGCCAGGCCGGCGCCCAGGAAGCCAATGGCCAGGCCTCCGAAATCAGCAAAGAAACTTCCCATGATAATTAGTCCTCCTTGATGTCTACGAATTTGGTGTCATATTTCAGGGGCTGGAAGGGCCGTCCGCCCTCCCGATACCACTTTCCAAAAAACTCTAGGAACTGCAAGCGCATCGTGTGTACAAAGCAGCCGATGAGGTTGAGTCCGAAGTTGAGCACATGCCCAATGAGAAACACGGGGATGAAGAGGAATATCCCGCCCAGAGAGCCCAACTGGTTGAACACGCTGGCAATGACGGAGCCGGCCAGCATCAGCGCCATCAGACGGGAGTAGGAGAGAATGTCCCCCAGATACCCGGTCACGCCGTTGTATACCGCCCCAAACAGGCCGGTAATCCGTCCGATGCCCTTCCCCTTGAGGAAGGTGGTAATCACCATGGCGGCCACGCCGATGATGAGCACCACGGGGCTTTCCGCCAGCACCATCACCGCCGCACCGGCGAAGATAACCCACCAGGACAGGTCAAAGATGGCGTCCACCCAGTTTCCGTCCCGCACATTGAGGTATACCCCAATGCACACGCCGAAAAACAGATGGATTGCGCCCAGAACCATAGCCAGCACCAACACATACAGGGGGTTGTTCCCCTCCAGCAGGTTCAGCGGCAGGCTGATGACAATCTCCCCAATGCGGATGTCCCCCAGATGGGGCACCAGGGACCACTCCTGTCCGAAGATGGAGCCCAGCACCGATACAGCGTCGCCGAAAAATCCCCCGGTGAGAAACCCGATGAGGAAGGTGCTCACGCCGCACTGGGCCACCATGGCCAGCATATTGCGCATGGTCCCCTTGGGGTCGAGCAGCTTGATGCCCAGCAGTCCCCCCAGCACCATGAGCAGGCCATAGCCCATATCGGCAAACATAATGCCGAAGAACAGGGCGAAGAAGGGCATGATGAAGGGGTTGGGGTCCAACCCGTCATAGGCGGGCAGGGAGTACATCTCGGTCACCACGCTGTAGGGCGCAGTGAGGGCATTGTTCTTCAGCTGCACCGGAACCTGGGGGTACTCCTCCTTCTTGGGGTCCTCCGTCTCCCAGGCGCAGGTGAAGCCTGCCAGCGTGCCGCCCAGCTGCTCCAGTGCGGGAACGGGCAGCCACCCCTGGAAATAGAAGGCGGTCTCCGTGTCCACCAGGCGGGTTTTGGCCTCTTCCCGGGCGATGTCCTGGGCGGCTCGGTCCTGGCACTGGCGCAGTAGATCCCGCTGTGCGGCATAGGCCACAATGGCGGCCCGGGTGCGCTCCATCTCTTCCGCCAGCTCTGCCATGCGGCGCTCCACGGCGCGGGTGTTCTCCGCCGCAGTGCCTGTCCACCCACGCACCACGGCACGGGAGAAGCCGAAGGGACGCATGGCCTCTGCGCAGGCCTCCTCCACACTGGCGTGGCACACCAGCAGCAGGTACTGCAGCTGCTGGTCCTGGCTGGCCAGAGTCAGCTGTGCCAGGTCGGACACCTGTGCCACCGCACCCTCTACCTCCCGCACTTCCGCTTTGGCAGGCAGGGTGCCGAACACCACCGACAGCACGCCGTCTCCCCCCAGCTTCAGGGGGACATCCAGACTCAGCCACGGCGCAAGGGCCGCCAGCTGTGCCTCCAGCTTTCCCCGCTCGGTGTGCAGGGCGGACAGCTGCCGCTCTGCGGCCATAATCTCCTGTGCCGCCTGCAAACCATTGGCATAGGCCTCGTCGTCAAACAGGGCCCCCTCAGAGAGCACCGGGCGCTTGCGGAACAGCTCCCCCTTGGGGGGTGCGTATTCCTTGAGCACATCCAGGGCAGTGCGGAGTAAAGTGTGGGACTGCCTGGCACGGGACAGCCCCCGGCTATCCGGCCGTGTCAGCGCCGCCCACTCCGGGTCGGTCAAATCCATGCCAGCCTCGTCAATCTCCACGCACCCCAGCTTTTGCAGGCGGCGGAGCAGTGCCTCACGATCCGACCGCATACCAAACAGGCGCAGCCGTTTCATTTTGACGATTGCCATTAACGATTCTCCACCCTTCTAACAATAAGGTCTGCGGCCTGTTCCAGCCGGGTGCGGGCCTGTTCCTTCATGGTCTCACAGGCCTTGGCGCTCTCCGCCAGCGTCTGCTCCAGATACTTGGCCGCCCGTGCCTCCGCCTCGGACATCATCAGCTTTACCTTCTCCTCTGCCGCCGCACGGGTCTGCTTCACCAGCTGCTGACCATCCCGCTCGGCCTCCGCCAGGATGCGTTTGGCCTCCGCCGCCGCCTCGGCCTTTTTCTCCTTGGCAGACTGCTCGGTCTGGGTGACCTTTTGGATTGCTTCAAAAGACATTGTTCTCACCTCGTTTTCCTGACTGCGCCCAGATTTTGTACCCAGGCCAGCCTTCCCCAATATAATCAAATTGTATCATCTTTGCCCGGCAAACGCAAGGCTTTTTTGTGATTTTTGGCGTTTTTCCTCCTTTTTTTCTAGTCAAAACTGTTGCTGTTTTACCCCATTTCCCGTGCTTTTCAAGCTGTTTTTGCCTTTTCCACCTATTTAACTAATGCTCACCTGATTTTTTTCTATGTAATTCGCCCATGTTTATCCAATTTATGCACAAAACCCCCAGTCCATCAGACTGGGGGTTTTGACACAGCGCTCTATGCTTCCGCCGTGGGATGCACGGACAGACAGGCGCTTTTTGTCACGCTCACTCCTCCCCATGTTCCCGGCGGTATCGAGCCATGGAGACGGCAAACAGCTCGGCACTGGTGGGGGGCGTGTAGGTGATGGCATTGGCCCCGGCGGCAATGGTGGCCCGGATGCTCTCCTCGGTGGGGCCGCCGGTGGCGATGATGGGCACAGCGGGAAACCGCTCCCGGATGCTGCGCACAATGTCCGGTGTGCGCTGGGCGCCGGACACATTGAGAATATCCGCCCCCGCCTCCAGACGGGCGGCAATGTCGGTGTGCTCGGATACCACCGTCACCACCACAGGAATGTCCAGCACACTCTTCAGCCCCCGCACAATTTTGTCCTCCGTGGGGGCGTTGACCACCACGCCGAAGGCCCCCTCGTGCTCGGCGTCGTTGGCCAGGTTGAGCACCCGCAGGCCACGAGTCACCCCGCCGCCCACCCCCACAAACACAGGCATATCCGCCGCCTGCATAATGGCACGGTGAATGGCCGGCTGGGGCGTAAAGGGATAGACGGCGATGATGGCGTCGGCATTGATGTTGCGAATGATGGCCACATCGGTGGTGAAGGCCAGGGATTTGATGCGCCGCCCAAACACCCGGATGCCCGAGCACTCGGACACACAGGTGGGAATCTTAATCATATGGCTGCGCAGTGTGCCGTGGTACTCAGGCACCTGCTTCCGGGGCTTTCCCTCAAAAACAGCCCGCTCCCCCTGGGGCGCCTCCCACGCTGCGGCGTGCATCACATTGTCATCTGTCATACGTACGTCCTTTCTACACGGCCCTGGGCAGTTCCAAGGGGCTGTGCCATTGCCGCCCCCCATGCCTCAGGGCAAAAGCCTGTCAGTCTGTAAAACTGCGGGCGCACCCGCCCGCAATGCAGGTGGGTGCGCCCACGCCATACTCACCTGCCCACAGCAGGGTCTTTCATATTGGTCCAGCTCTCGCCGCTGCCTACGCCAAAGCCCACCAGGCGGGCGGCAGCCTGCTCCATGCCCGCCTGCTCCAGGCTGGCGGCATAAGCGGCGCCCCGGTCCTCAGGCAGAGTCACCCACACCCGCCCGGCATACTGCGCCAGCAGTGCGGCAGTCATGCCGCTGAGGGTGTCCGTGCCTGCAATGGTCCCCTGGGTGGCGACCAGCGCCAGCCTGGCGTCCGTCCCGTCCAGTGCGGCAGAGGCCTGGGCGAGGAACTGGCTGACGGGAGTGTTCAGGTCCTCAGGGCGCAAATCGGAGGTGGCCAGCACATGGGTCTCCCCCAAGTCGGGGAATCCGGGGCTCTCCAGCAGGATTTCATCAAACCCCATGGCAGCCAGCTCTGCGCACAGCGCCGCCAGGTAGTCCCGTGTCTCCTGGGCCGCAGGGCTCACCCAGCTCATCCCCCAGGTGTCGTACCAGATGTTTCCACCCCGTGTCATCAGCGGACCGCCCACCTTGCCTTTGGACATGGCCTGATCCCGGAAGCAGGACACCCGGGCCACCAGGTACATCTGCCCGTCCTGCGCCAGCTTGGTGATGGCCTCGGCAACTGCGTTGTCGGCGGCATTGACCCCCAGTGCGGCGGCCTGCGCCGTCTGAGAAATCCAGGCCAGCGCTCCCGACGGGCTCTTCATCTCCACCACCAGGGCATTGCCCCCGGCCTGGGTCACATAGTCCGCAGCGGTTCCCCCACGCACCTGATCGATGGTCACGCACACGCCCTGAATGGCCTGCAGAGGCTGCGGGGTGGGGGCGGGGGTGGGCTCCTCCGTGGGCGCAGGCTCCGGCTCCTGGGTGACAATGACCAGCCCCTCCGAGGGCAGCGCCTCCTCCTGCTCCTGCGCCCAGGGCCAGTGAATGATGACCCCTTCGTCGGTGTATTCCACATATTCATCGGCGACCTTCATGACGATAAGCCCCGCCACCAGCAGTACGGCCAAAACGCCAATGATAAACTTGAGTACCAGGCTGCCGCTGCGGCGGCCGCGGTACTCCCGGTATCCTCGATGTCCTTGACTTCGCATACCCATTCTCTCCGCTCAATGTAAAGTCTTACCCGCAGCCACCGGCGGCAGGTGCCGCCGAATGCGGGCCTTGTGTGCATAGTAGTACGGTCACATATTTTTTATATGATACCATAACTCTCCCCAGCTTTCTACCCCCAACAACAGGGCAAATTGTGAAGTTTTTTCCCTTTTCTTTGGAAAAGTATAGGCTATTTGCTCAAATCCCCCCGGCGGTGACCAGCCACTGCACCAGCAGCAGCAGGGCCAGCCCAGGCACGCCCAGCGCCCCCAGCAGCATTGCGTTGGCGGGATTGACCCCCAGAGACAGCCCCAGCGTACTGCCCACCCCCTGTAGGAGCCATAGCGCCGCCAGCCACCCCCCTGACCGCACCGCCCAGCCGGCCAGCGCCACGCCGGGGCGGCGCATCAGCGCCAGCCCCAGCACGCCCGCCCCGGCACAAAGGGCCCAAATCCATCCGCTCATCCTGCCGCCTCCCGTTCCAACCGCTTGGCCTGGCGCACCAGGTAGGAGTACCGGCTGCGCAGGGCGTTGATGGTGTAAACGCAGGCGTCCACCAAATCGGGATCGCTGTGGAAATTAAAGTCTGCGTAAGCCTGACTCAGCCGCAGCCGGGTGTCCTGCAATTCCCGTTGCAGCAGCTCCCGCTCGCTCTCCGGCGCCTTCCCCCGCCTGCGCCGGGCGGAGATTCCTTCCCCCATGCTCTCACATCCTTTCCGTACCAATCTATGTATAGCCTGTTCAAATATGTTTTTTATATTCCCATTATCATCCTTTTAGCGGCGTCCGAACCTTCCTTCCATCATTTTCTCATTTTTCCCCCTTTACATTTTGCGACTTGTTTACTAGAATTACGATGTCTTATTAGAAAATTTGATTTTTAGGATTGAGGTTGATGTCATGAGTATCTTCGACGTCCTGACCATGCTGGGCGGCCTGTCGCTGTTCCTGTTTGGTATGTCCGTGATGGGTCAAGGTCTGGAGCGGGCCGCCGGAAGCAGGCTGACGCAGATTTTGGAGCGTATGACCTCCAGCCCCTTCAAGGGCTTTTTGCTGGGGATGGTGGTCACCGCTGTCATCCAGTCCTCCTCTGCCACCACCGTGATGGTGGTAGGCTTTGTCAACTCCGGGGTGATGCAGCTGACCCAGGCCGTGGGCATCATCATGGGGGCGAATGTGGGCACCACCGTCACCTCCTGGCTGCTCTCCCTGTCCGGCCTGGAGGGGTCTGGCTGGATTGCGTTTCTCAAGCCCTCCTCCTTCTCTCCCGTGCTGGCGGTCATCGGCGTGGTGTTCTACATCTTTCTCAAGGACCGCAAAAAGCAGGACATCGGCGCCATTCTCCTGGGCTTTGCCACCCTCATGTTCGGCATGGAAACCATGTCGGGGGCTGTTTCCGGGCTGAAGGATGTCCCCGCCTTTACCAACCTGCTGCTCATGTTCTCCAACCCCATCCTGGGTGTGCTGGCGGGCGCACTGCTCACCGCCATCATCCAATCCTCCTCCGCTTCCGTGGGCATTTTGCAGGCCCTGTCCTCCACCGGTGCAATCACTGTGGGCAGTGCCATCCCCATCATTTTGGGTCAGAACATCGGCACCACCGTCACCGCCATGCTCTCGTCGGTGGGCGCCACCAAAAACGCCCGCCGGGCCGCCCTCATCCACCTCTACTTCAATGTGATTGGCACGGCTGCCTTCCTCGCACTGTTCTACCTCCTCCGGGCGCTGGTTCCCATGCCCTTCCTCACCGACGCCATTGGAGAGAGCGGCATTGCCCTGGTGCACACCCTGTTTAACCTGGTCTGCACCGCCGCACTCTTCCCCTTCAACAAGCTGCTGGTGCGCCTGGCCTGCCTCACCATCCCCGAGGAAAAGCAGGATCCCAAGGCTGCGCTGCTGGACGAGCGCCTGCTGGTCACCCCCTCCATCGCCCTGGAGCAGTGCAGCAAGCTGACCTGCACCATGGCCACCCTGTCCGAGCAGGCAGTCAACCAGGCCCTCTCCCTGGTGGGGGCGTACAATCCCCAGGCCGCTCAGACGGTGTGCGATACCGAAACCCAAATGGACGAGTACGAGGACCTGCTGGGCAGCTACCTGGTCAAGCTGTCCAGCCGCAGCCTGTCCATGGACGACAGCCGGGGCGTCTCTCTCCTCCTCCACTCCATCGGGGACTTTGAGCGCATCAGCGACCACGCCAAAAGCGTCCAGATTACCGCCCAGCGCCTCCAGTCCTCCCAGTTTTCCCGGGAGGCCCAGGCGGAACTGGAGGTGCTCTTTCAGGCGGTGCGCAAGGTGACCCACCTGACCAGCCAGTGCTTCCTCTCCAACGACACTGCGCTGGCCGCCCAGGTAGAGCCTTTGGAGGCAGTGGTGGACCACCTGTGCTCCGTCATGCGCGCCCGGCATATCACCCGCCTGCAACAGGGCGCCTGCTGTGTGGAGCAGGGCATGGCCTTCACCGACCTGCTCAACGACTGCAGCCGGGTGTCCGACCACTGCTCCAATGTGGCCGCCGCCATCATCGAGCTGGGCCACGACAGCTACGAGCCCCACCACTATGTGGAGCACGCAAAGGAGCACGACGCCCAGTTCCAAGCCCATTACCGCGCCTATCTGGCCCAGTTTACCCTGCCCAGCCACTAAAGCCTCCACAAACAGCCCCCGCAGAGAAAGCCCCCGCCGTAGAAACGGCGGGGGCTTTCCCCATTGCGGTCAATCTGCCTCTGCCCGCTGGATGGTGACGCCGGTATAGTAGTGGCTGACAATCTCCTGCCAGGTGCTCCCCGCCTTTGCCATGGCGTTGGCCCCGTACTGGCTCATGCCCACCCCATGTCCATACCCGGTGACGGAGAAGGTAAATCCCCCCTCTCCATAGGACACCTGAAAGCAGGCCGAGCGCAGCCCGAACAGGGTGCGTGCCGCACCGCCGCTGAGGGTCACCCCACCCACCGTCATCTCCGCCACCCGCCCCGAAGGGGTGTAGCTGGGCTCCCCCAGCCACCCTTCCGGCGCTCCATCCAGACTGGCCTCGGGATAGGTCTGCTTCACACGGGCGGCCAGCTCCTCCGCCGTCAAGGTGACGGTGGAGTGGTAGTTGGGCACCTCCTCCCCCTCCGGGCTGTCCACCGACACCAGATAGGGCAGACTGCCCCCCCAAACCGCCGCAGCGTCCTCGGTGGCCTGGGTGGACGAGGAGAAGAACACCGCCTGAATGGGCTTGCCCTGGTAGGTGAGTATCTGCCCATCCGTCTCCGCCACCGCCTGGGCAATCCGCTGGGCATAGCCCTCCCCATCGCTGCCCCACCGCTCCATGGCGGCCTTCCGGGTGGTGTAGGCCTGACAGCAGGCGGAGCTGTCGCACAGGTCTGCCCCCGCCTCCCGGTGCTTTTCCGCCGTCATCTTCCACAGGCTGTACGTGCGGGCGCACACCGCCTGGGCCTGAAGGGCCTGGGGCTCGAAGGAGGCGGGCATCTCCGCCGCCACCACCCGCCACAAATATTCCTCCATGGTCAGCTCCACCACCTCCCCGTCCGACTGGAGCAGCCGGAGCGTCTGCCCCCGATCCCAGCCCTCTGCGGCCGCCTGCTCCCCTTCCCCCGGTTGGGTGACTGCCGGCGTGGGCTGCGCCGGGAGCAATTCCGGCTGCTCCTCCTCCAGCACCATCAAAGGGAGCAGGAGGGTGAGCAGCCCCAGCACCACGCCCACCGCCAACCCCCTGCCAACTCCCATCTGCCTGTTTGATGTTCGGATGTACAACGCCAGCGCCCCTTTCTCATGCTCAGGATACCCGATGTGCCGCTCCCGCAGCCTGTCCCGCCTCCATTGGGGCGTACACGCCCCGCTCCACACCCCCAGTCTATGCCCCTCCCACCCACCGTAGAACCCCGGCGCACGACCAGCATCTTCCACAATCCAGCGCCTCCAAATTTATGCACTTCCTATAAATCTTTCTGTTTCCATAGTTTTCCCCATTTCATCCCTTGACTTTCCCATAAAGTATGCTATAATACACACATCTTGTACCACAACAAGAGACATCAGGTTACTGCAATCAGGCAGTATGCCTCGAAGCTCCGCCCCGACCACAGCTTTGTGGTCGGGGCGTCTTCGTTGTATGGAAACTGTTGTGCAAACACTGAGGAGGTACACCGTATGGAATATACATTGGGCTTGGACATCGGCATCGCCTCTGTGGGCTGGGCGGTGCTGGCCAACGATGCCCAAGGAGAGCCCTACCGCATTCAGGATTTAGGCGTGCGCATTTTCGAGGCGGCAGAACAACCCAAAACAGGCGCCAGCCTGGCCGCTCCCCGGCGGGAGGCCCGCAGCGCCCGGCGCAGGCTGCGCCGCCGCCGTCACCGCAAGGAGCGCATCCGGGCCCTGCTGGTGCAGGAGGGGCTTATCTCCCAGGATTGTCTGGACACCCTCTTTGTCAACTCTGGCTTTGCGAAGGATGTCTACACCCTCCGGGCCGAGGGGCTGGACCGCCTTCTGGACGAGGAGGAGTGGGTGCGTGTCCTCCTCCACCTGACCCAGCGCCGGGGCTACCACTCCAACAGCACCGCCCAGGCCAAATCGGACAAGGAAACCGGCGTGTTAAAGCAGGCTTTGGGTAAAAATATCGAGCTCATGGCGAAAAAGGGCTACCGCACCGTGGGCGAGATGTTCGCCACAGACGAAAAGTTTCGTGTGGTCGGGCAAGACGGAATGATTTGGCGTAACACCCGCAACAAGTCTGGAAATTACAACTTCACCGTCACCCGGGAGATGGTACGCCAGGAGGTGGCAGCCCTCTTCGCCGCCCAGCGCAGCTTTGGCAACCCCCACGCCGGGGAGTCGCTGGAAGGCCGCTACGCCGAAATCCTCTTTGCCCAGCGCCACTTCGATCAGGGCCCCGGCGGGGACAGCCCCCACCGAAAGGGAGATATGCGGGGGATGTGTACCTTTGAGCCAGAGGAGCGGCGCGCCTTCAAGGCCTGCTACACCTTTGAGTACTTCAAGCTCCTCCAAGACCTCAATCACATCCGCCTCATCTCAGCCAAGGACGACAGTCTCCCCTTGAGCAAGGAGCAGCGCCAGACCCTCATCGCCCTGTGCCACAAGTCCCCAGATCTGAAGTACACCAGACTTCGCACTGCACTGAACCTGCCCGAAAGCGTCACCTTCAACAGGATTCGCTACCAGCAGCAGCCGGGAGAATCCATCCAGGAGATGGAGGAGCGACTGGAGAAAAAGGAAAAATTCACTCAGCTGCAAAGCTATCACGAAATCCGCAAAGCGCTCAATCATGCGGACAAAGCCCTGCTCCCCGCCCTGCTCCAGGAGCCCAACCATACTACCCTGGACGAAATGGCCACCATCCTGAGCCTGTATAAGGAGGACGAGGCCCGCCGCAGCAGGCTGGAGGCGCTGGGACTGTCCCAGCCGGTGATAGAAGCCCTGCTCCCCCTGTCCTTCAGCAAGGCGGGCAACCTGTCCCTCACCGCAATGCGAAAGCTCATCCCCCAATTGGAGAAGGGAGTCACCTATGACAAGGCCTGCAGCGCCGTGTACGGTGACCACCGCGCCCACTCCGGCGCCCAGCGGTACCACACCCTCACCTTGAATGAGACCCTGCGGGACAGCGGCGCACTGGACAACCTCACCAACCCTGTGGTGTTCCGCGCCATCTCCCAGACCACCAAGGTGCTCAATGCCATCATCCGCAAATATGGCTCCCCCCAGACCATTGCCATCGAGCTGGCCCGGGAGATGCGCAACAATTTCCAACAGCGAAAGAAAATACAGGACTCCTATGAAGCGCACCAAAAGGTCAATGAAAAGGCCATGAAACAGGTGGCCGAGCTCAAGGGAAGCCGCCCCACAGGACAGGATTTGGTGAAGTACAAGCTCTATGAAGAGCAGCAGGGCTTCTGCCTTTACTCCGGCACTCAGCTGGAGGCCAACCGCCTGTTTGAACCGGGCTACGTGGATGTGGACCACATCATCCCCTACAGCATCTGCTTTGACGACAGCTATAACAACAAGGTGCTGGTTCTCACCTCGGAAAACCGCCAAAAGGGCAACCACCTTCCCATGGAGTACCTGGCGAGCGACGCCAAGAAGCGGGAGCGCTTTATCGCCTGGGCAAAGTGCTGCATCCGCAACCACCGAAAACTCCAGAGATTACTCAAGGAAACCCTCACCGAAGAGGACTGCAGGGGCTTCAAAGAGCGCAACCTCAAGGACACCCAGTACATCACCACAGCGGTGTACAACCTGCTCAACGATTACCTGGAGTTCTCCCCCAACGCCCCCAAGCAGCCCGTGCGCGCGGTAAATGGCTCCATCACCGCCCATGTGCGCAGGCGGCTGGGGCTGGAAAAGCACCGGGAGAACGGCGACCTCCACCACGCTATGGACGCCGCCGTAGTGGCTGTCACCACTCCGGGAATGATTCAGCGCATTTCCAACTATGCCAAGCGGCGGGAGATGGGGCGCAAGGTGAAGGGAAAGTACGTGGATTTGGACACCGGGGAACTGATGCCCCAAGAGGCATTTGATGCAAAGTAGGCCCCCCATTCCCCCGCCCCCTGGCCCCACTTCCAGCAGGAACTGCTGGCCCGCCTCTCCCCCGACCCGGACACGGAGATTCGTGCCCTCAACTTCCCCCACTACGACCCCCAGGAGGTCATCGCCCCGGTATTTGTGTCTCAGATGCCCCGGCGCAAGGCCACCGGCCCCGCCCACGAGGACACCATCCGCAGCGGCAAGGCGCCCGGATACACCATCTCCAAAACTCCGCTCAATGAACTGAAACTTGAAGAGAAAACGGGCGAAATTGAAAACTACTACAACCCCGGGGATGACCGCCTGCTCTACGAGGCCCTCAAGGAGCGCCTGCGCCAATTTGGCGGGATAGGCAAAAATGCCTTTGAAGCGCCCTTCCACAAACCCCGGAAAGACGGCACCCCCGGCCCCGTGGTTCGCTCAGTGAAAACCATCAAGAAGTCCAACATCGGTGTCTCCGTCAATGGGGGCATTGCAGGCAACGGCAGCATGGTGCGCATCGATGTGTACCGGGTGCCCAATGACGGCTACTACTATATCCCTGTATACATCACCGATACGGTGCGGGGTGTGTTGCCCCAAAAGGCCTGCGTTCAAGACAAGCCCCCCGAACAATGGAAGGTGATGGACGACTCCCATTTCCTCTTCTCCCTCTATCCCGGTGACTTAATCCGCGTGGAGCGCCGCACCCCCATCAAGCTTAAGCCTCCCAAAAAAGCTGCTGAAAAGTCTGGGATTAGTCGCAATGAATGCCTTGTATACTTTGTGAGTGCCGATATTTCAACCGCCAGTATTTGCATTACCACCCACGACAGAAAATATATTCAGAAGGGCCTGGGGGTGAAACGGTTGTCCGCCCTGGAGAAGTATGTGGTTGACCCTCTGGGCAGCTACCACAAGGTACAGCTGCCGAAAAAGCGCCAGGGCTTTTGAGGAGAAGAGGGGGATTATCATGGAGTTTCACACCATTTTCCTGGCAAACCCCGCCCACCTCTCCCTCCGCCGGGGCCAGCTGGTCATCCGGCAGGAGGCAGGGGAGCGCACCTTCCCCATAGAGGACATCTCCGCCCTGTTGGTGGAGTCTCAGACCACCACCATCACCGCCGCCGCCCTCCAGGCCCTCACCCAGCAGGGGGTGACGGTATACCTGTGCGACCCCACCCACCTCCCCGCCGCCCTGGCCCTCCCCATGAACCGGCACAGCCGGCAGCTAAAGCTGCTCAAGGGGCAGATTTCCATGACCAAACCCACCCAAAAGCGGCTGTGGCAGGGGGTGGTGTCCGCCAAGCTGGCCAATCAGGCCCGCTGTCTCACCCTGCTCGGCCGCCCCGGCGGGGAGGAACTGCGTTTCCTCGCCACCCAGGTGCGCTCCGGCGACCCGGACAATCTGGAGGCCATTGGGGCCGCCAAATACTTCCCCGCCCTCTTTGGCCAGGGGTTTACCCGTGGAGAGGTGTGCCGGGTCAACGCCGCCCTCAACTACGGCTACGCCATCCTCCGGGGCGCCGTGGCCCGCAACCTGGTGATGCGGGGGCTGGAGCCCTGCCTGGGTATCTTTCACCACAGCGAACTCAACCAGTTCAACCTGGCAGACGACCTCATGGAACCTTACCGTCCCCTGGTAGACCTCTACGTGGCCAGCCATATCCCCGATGACGGCGGCGCCCTCACCCCCGCCATGAAGCAGCACCTCTTTCAGCTCACCAACTATCTGATGGAGCAGCAGGGCAAGCAGTTTCGCACGGTGTCCGCCATTGGCCGCATGGCGGACAGCTTCAGCCGCATTGTGCAGGGGGGTGCGGACAGCCTGGAGCTGCCCACCCTCCTCCCCCTCCAGCTCCACTGCTATGAGTAAGCTCATGCGCATGCTGGTATTCTTCGACCTGCCTGTGACAACCAAAGACCAGCGGCGGGCGGCCAGCCGCTTTCGCAGCTTCCTCTTGGGAGATGGTTATCACATGGTGCAGTTCTCTGTCTACGCCCGCATCTGCAACGGCATGGACTCCGTGGCCACCCACCGCCGCCGGCTCTGTCAGCAGCTCCCACCCCATGGATCAGTGCGCCTGCTGGTGATTACGGAAAAGCAGTATTCCCGCCTGGAGTTTCTGGTGGGCCGCCCCACCCCCTGGGACGAGCCCCAAGAGGGAGACGGCCTGCTGGTGCTGTAAAAAGCGGCCTCCAGCCCCCGTCACCCCCAAAAAAGGCAAGAAAAATCGGCAGCCTTCCAAAAGAGAAGGTTGCCGATTTTTCCGTTTTCACGCCTTTTGCACCGCTTCCCCAGAGAAAAGATGCGCTTTTCTCCAGCTTCCCTGAGGTCTACTATACCACAACAAGAGACATCAGGGAACTACAAC
>CALXDR010000009.1 GCA_944387115.1 uncultured Oscillospiraceae bacterium | reverse complement strand
AGGGATAGGCATAAGGCGGGCAACGCCCGCCATGCCTGTCCCGAATCGGAGGGAAGCCAGCCGTTGCGAACAGGCGAGGCGTGACATCACAGAAGTGCGTAGCCCCCGGAGTAGCTCGGATGGACCGGAGCGAAGGGCAAAGCCCAGGGCGGGCACAGCCCGGCCGGGTTTGCCCTGAGTCGGAGGGAAGCCGAGCGTACACGGAGGGAGGCGGAGCATGACATCTGAGAAGCGTCCGAGCCGTCGTGAGCAGGCTGGATGGACCGAAGTGAGGGATAGGCATAAGGCGGGCACAGCCCGCCATGCCTGTCCCGAATCGGAGGGAAGCCAGCCGTTGCGAACAGGCGAGGCGTGACATCACAGAAGTGCGCAGCCCCGGTCGCAGCCCGGATACACCGCAGCTCAATCACCCGGCCTACTCCAGCAGGGGCTTCAAATACTTACCGGTATAGGAGCCAGGGCACTGGGCCACCTCCTCCGGCGTGCCGCAGCACACCAGGGTGCCCCCTCCGGAGCCGCCCTCCGGGCCCAAGTCCACCAGGTAGTCGGCGGTCTTGATGACATCCAGATTGTGTTCAATGACCACCACGGTATTGCCCTTGTCCACAAACCGCTGGAGCACATCCACCAGCTGGTGTACATCTGCGGTGTGCAGGCCGGTGGTGGGCTCGTCCAGAATATAAATGGTGGAGCCGGTGGACTGCTTGGCCAGCTCGGTGGCCAGCTTGACCCGCTGGGCCTCGCCGCCGGACAGCGTGGTGGAGGGCTGCCCCAGCTTCACATAGCCCAGCCCCACATCCAGCAGGGTCTGAAGCTTTTTGGCCAGACGGGGGAGATTCTCAAAAAAGGGCAGAGCCTCCTCCACCGTCATCTCCAGCACCTCATGGATGTTCTTGCCCTTATAGCGCACCTCCAGCGTCTCCCGGTTGTAGCGCTTGCCCTTGCACACCTCGCAGGGCACATAGATGTCGGGCAGGAAGTGCATCTCAATTTTCAGCAGGCCATCTCCTGCGCAGGCCTCGCACCGTCCCCCCCGCACATTGAAGGAGAACCGCCCCGGGCCATACCCTCTGCTCTTGGCGTCGGGGGTGGAGGCAAACAGCTCACGAATGTCGTTGAACAGCCCTGTATAGGTGGCGGGATTGGAACGGGGGGTGCGCCCAATGGGGGACTGGTCAATGGCAATGACCTTATCCAAATACTCCATGCCCTCCATGGCCTGGTGCTTGCCGGGTCGGGCCTTCGTGCGGTTCAGCTCTGCCCCCAGGCGCTTATAGAGAATCTCGTTGACCAGGGAGGACTTGCCCGACCCGGACACGCCGGTGACGGCGATGAAGGTACCCAGGGGGAACGCCACGTCAATGCCCCGCAGATTGTTCTCCGAAGCGCCCCGGACAACCAGCTGATGCCCATTGCCCGCCCTGCGCTGCTGGGGCACGGGCACCCTCTTCCGCCCGGACAGATAGTCCCCCGTGATGGAGCCGGGGGTGTCCATAATCTCCTGGGCAGTGCCGCAGGCCACCACCTGACCGCCGTGGACGCCCGCCCCGGGGCCGATGTCCACAATATAGTCCGCAGCACGCATGGTGTCCTCGTCATGCTCCACCACAATGAGGGTGTTGCCCAAATCCCGCAGATGCTTGAGGGTGGCCAGCAGCAGGTCGTTGTCCCGCTGGTGCAGCCCGATGGACGGCTCGTCCAGAATATACAGCACCCCCATCAGGGAGGAGCCAATCTGCGTTGCCAGCCGGATGCGCTGGCTCTCCCCGCCGGACAGCGTGCCCGCCTGGCGGTTGAGGGTGAGGTACTGTAGGCCCACGCTGCGCAAAAAGCCCAGCCGTGAACGGATTTCCCGCAAAATGCGGTGGGCAATCATCATCTGGGTCTCCGTGAGGGTGATGGTGTCCAGGAAGGCCAGGGCGTCGTCCACAGGCTTTTGGCAGAACTGGTGGATGGAGATGCCCCCCACCGTCACAGCCAGCGACTCCCGCCGCAGCCGCTGTCCCTGACAGTCGGGACAGGGGCACTGGCTCATACACTCCTCAATCTCCCGCTTCACAGAGTCGGACTGAGTCTCCCGATAGCGGCGCTCCAGATTGTTGATAATCCCCTCGAAGGGCTGGTGGAGCACCCCCTTCCCCCGGGGCTGGTCATACTCAATGGTGAGCTTTTCCCCCTTTGTGCCGTAGAGAATCACCTCCAGCACCTTTTGGGGCAGGGAGGACACCGGGTCGTTGAGGTCAAAGCGGTAGGTCTTGGCCAGGGCCTCAAAATACATCCGGGCAATGCCGTCTGACTTGATGCTGTTCCACCCGGAGGCCACAATGGCCCCCTCCAAAATGGACAGGCTGGGATTGGGAATGACCAGCTGGGGGTCCACCTTCATCTGCGCCCCCAGTCCCGTGCAGGTGGGACAGGCGCCGAAGGGGTTGTTGAAGGAGAACATCCGGGGGGTCAGCTCTTCGATGGAAATGCCGCAGTCCTCACAGGCGTAGTTCTGGGAGAAGAGCAAATCCCGGTCCTCGCCGGGCAGGTTGATGAGCACAATCCCCCCCGACAGACCGGAGGCCGTCTCCACAGAATCCGTCAGGCGGCGGTTGATGTCCGGCCGGATGACCAGGCGGTCCACCACAATCTCGATGGAGTGCTTCTTGTTTTTCTCCAGCTTGATCTCCTCGCTCAGGTCGTACAGCGCCCCATCCACCCGGCATCGCACATAGCCGGAGCGGCGGGCGTCCTCAAACACCTTGGCGTGCTCCCCCTTCTTCCCCCGGATGACGGGAGCGAGCACTTGAATGCGGGTGCCCTCCTCCAGCGCCAGCACCTGGTCGATGATCTGGTCGATGGTCTGCTGCTCAATCTCCTTGCCGCAGATGGGGCAGTGGGGGGTGCCCACTCTGGCCCAGAGCAGGCGGAGGTAGTCATAGATTTCCGTCACCGTGCCCACGGTGGAGCGGGGGTTTTTGCTGGTGGTCTTTTGGTCGATGGAGATGGCGGGGGACAACCCCTCGATATAGTCCACATCCGGCTTTTCCATCTGCCCCAGAAACATCCGGGCATAGGAGGAGAGAGACTCCACATAGCGGCGCTGCCCCTCTGCATAGAGGGTCTCGAAGGCCAGCGAGGACTTGCCCGACCCGGACAGGCCGGTGAGCACCACCAGCTTATCCCGGGGGATGGTGACGTCAATGTTTTTCAGGTTGTTCTCCCGGGCGCCCTTGATGAAAATATGGTCTTGCATACTGTCACCTCACAAAATCCGCAAAACATCCATCAGTATCCAAACACAGCCGCCACATCGGCCAGCATCTCCCGAATGGGCAGCTGATAGGGACAGCGGCGCTCGCACGCCCCGCAGCCCACACACTCCCCGGCATGGTGCGCCATGTTCTGGTAGCGTGTCTGCGCCCATTGGTTCAGGTTGTACTTGCGCAGATAATTGGCCATGAGGAAATTGGCGGGAATCTCAATGCCCACGGTGCAGGGTGCGCAATATCCGCAACGGCGGCAGAAGTGCTGTCCCAGCTCATCCCGGATGGCCTGGCAGCGCTCCACCTCCTCCGGGGTGAGGGGGCGCATATCCTCCGCCACCTTGGCATTGCGCTCCACCTCCTCCACATCCCCCATTCCGGGGATGATGACATCCATCACATCCGCCTGGGCGATGAAGCGCAGGGCCAGATCCCAGTCCTCCAGGTTGCCCCCTGCCAGGGGCTTCATGCAGATGGTCCCCATGCCATACGCCCGAGCCTGGCGCAACACCTGGGTGCCGTGGGTCTCCACAATGTTGTAGGGGAACATCACCGTGTCAATGCAGTGGTGATACTCCTCCACCAGGCGGCGCAGGGCGTCCAGATTGTGGGCGGTGGCGCCAATGTGGCGCACCTTCCCCGCCGCTTTGGCCTCCTCCAGCGCCTCAAAGGCTCCGCCGGGGCCAAACACCTGGGCAAAGTCATCCATGGGCAGGTTGTGAATCTGGTACACATCCACCCAGGTGGTGCGCAGGTTGGCCAGGCTGCGGTCAATGTCCGCCTTCATCCCCTGGTAATCCCGGGCCATGGACTTGGTGGCCAGGATGAACTTCTCCCGCCGCCCCTCCAGCGCCGCCCCCAGGTACTCCTCGGAAACGGTGTACCCCCGGGCGGTGTCGATATAATTCATCCCGTGGCGCTCCAGTGCGTCCACCACCGCCATGGTGTTTGCCGCATCCGCCCGCTGAATGGGGATTCCGCCAAAGGAAATTTGGGCGCAGCGCAGTCCCGTGCGCCCCAGTTCAATATACTTCATGGTTGTCTTCTCCCTTTTGTCCTATGCTGACCACCAGGTCGTCCACCCCTGCCCCCACCAGCTCCAGCAGCGCCTGGGGGGATACCTCCACCTGCACACCCACCTTCCCGGCGGACACGAAAATGTGCTCCTGCTCCAGGCAGGTGCGGTGGAATACCGTGGGAAAGGGCTTTTTCATCCCCACCGGGGAGCAGCCCCCGTGCACATACCCGGTGAGGGGGAGCAGCTGCCGGCTGGGCAGCATCTCCACCCGCTTTTCCCCCACCGCCCGGGCGGCCTTCTTCAAATCCAATGTGTCCGCCACCGGGATGTCAAACACATAATAGCCCCCGGACGCTCCACAGGTCACCAGGGTTTTGAACACCGCCGCCGGGTCCTGCCCCAGGCTACGGGCCACGCTCACCCCATCAGGGGCCTGGGCTCCGTGGGGGTAGGTGTGGGGGGTGTAGGGGATGCGCCGCTGCTCCAGCAGGCGCATCACATTGGTCTTTTCCTCTTTGTGCTTTGCCATATCTTTCACCTGTCCTATGGGCGGCCGGATGGCTTATGCCTCCCCCCGCAGCTGGATAATCTGGTCACGCAGGGCGGCGGCGATTTCAAACTCCAGCATCTTGGCCGCCTCCTTCATCTCCTTTTCCAGACGGGCGATGTGCTCGGCCCGCTGCTGGCGGGTGAGGTGGCGCAGGTCTGCCGGAGCGGCCTCCTCCTCGGGGGCCAGCGCCATCAGCTCCCGCACCGACTTCTTCACCGTCTTAGGCACAATGCCGTGGGCCTGGTTGAAGGCGTGCTGCTTGTTCCGGCGGCGCTGGGTCTCCTCCATGGCCCGGGCCATAGAGGGGGTCACTGTGTCGGCGTACAGGATGACCACACCCTCGGCATTGCGGGCAGCCCGCCCGATGGTCTGAATCAAGGAGGTTTCTGAACGGAGGAAGCCCTCCTTATCCGCATCCAAAATGGCCACCAGAGATACCTCCGGCAAATCCAGCCCCTCACGCAGCAGATTGATGCCCACCAGCACATCAAAATGACCCAGACGCAAATCCCGGATGATTTCCATCCGCTCGATGGTGTCGATGTCGTGGTGCATATAGCGCACCCGGATGCCCACCGCCTTGAAGTAATCGGTGAGACTCTCCGCCATTTTCTTGGTGAGGGTGGTGACCAGCACCCGCTCCTCCCGCTGAATCCTGGCCTGAATCTCCCCAATCAGGTCGTCAATCTGCCCCTCCACCGGGCGCACCTCCACCACGGGGTCGAGCAGGCCGGTGGGCCGGATGACCTGCTCCACAATCTGTCCAGACCGCTCCCGCTCATACGCGCCTGGGGTGGCGGAGACATACACCACCTGATTGAGCCGGGCTTCAAACTCCTCAAACTTCAGCGGGCGGTTGTCATAGGCGCAGGGCAGGCGGAAGCCGTAGTCCACCAGCGCAGTCTTTCTGGCCCGGTCGCCGTTGTACATGGCCCGCACCTGGGGGAGGGTGGCGTGACTCTCGTCGATGAAGAGCACGAAGTCGTCGGGGAAGTAGTCCAGCAGGGTGTGGGGCGGGGAGCCCACCGGCCGCCCCTCGATGACCCGGGAGTAGTTCTCAATGCCCGAGCAATATCCCAGCTCCTGCATCATTTCAATGTCGTACATGGTGCGCTGCTTGATGCGCTGGGCCTCAATCAGCTTGCCCTCCCCCTCAAACTTGGCCACCTGATGCTCCAGCTCTTTGTAGATGTCCTGGATGGCCGCGTCCATCTTCTCCTTTGGGGTGACATAGTGGGTGGCGGGCCAGATGGGGATGTTGTTCAGCCGCCGGATGGGGGTGCCGGTGACCACATTGATTTCGCTGATGCGGTCGATTTCATCGCCGAAAAACTCCACCCGCACCGCTGTATCCTTCCAATAGGCGGGCCACACCTCCACCGTGTCCCCCCGAACCCGGAAGGTGTTGCGCTCAAAGGCAATGTCGTTGCGCCCATAGCGGATGTCCACCAGGCGCTTGAGCAGCGCCTCCTGCTTCATCTCCGCCCCCACCCGGAGGGCTACCATCATCTTGGCAAAGTCTTCCGGCTCACCCAGGCCGTAGATGCAGGACACCGAGGCCACCACAATCACATCCCGCCGCTCCAGCAGAGAGGCGGTGGCGGACAGGCGCAGACGGTCAATCTCCTCGTTGATGGCGGAATCCTTCTCAATGAAGGTGTCCGTGTGGGGGATGTACGCCTCCGGCTGGTAGTAGTCGTAGTAGGATACAAAGTACTCCACGGCGTTGTTGGGGAAAAACTCCCGAAACTCCGCGCACAGCTGTGCGGCCAGGGTCTTGTTGTGGGCCAGCACCAGGGTGGGGCGCTGCACCTGCTCAATCACCTTGGCCATGGTAAAGGTCTTGCCTGATCCGGTCACGCCCAGCAGAGTCTGTTCGCTCAGCCCCAGGGCAATGCCCTTGGACAGGGCCGCAATGGCCTCCGGCTGATCTCCGCTGGGGGTGTACTCGGACACCACTTGAAACTTCGGCATATGCACTCCTTTCCGCCGCGGTGTACCTGCGGCGCCCATCTCCCTCGTCATTCCCAAACCCGTCCGGACCGCTGACCGGGGCGGCCTCCCCGGCGCACCCCGCCGCTGCGCCCGGCGGGCATACAGCACGCAGGGGGACAATGCCAGATTGTCCCCCGCTCTGCTCTATTCTACCAGAACATCTGTTTGATTGTCAAGGCAATCTCCACACCCAGCTCCAAAGGGCCCTGGCCGGGCAGAGCAGCCGCCCGGCCCGCCCCTCATGGTCTTGCGCCCCAAGCGGGGATATACCCCGAGGCGACCATGGACACCATATCTCCATCCGCCACCACCACATGGTCCACCAGGCAGATTTCCATCTGGGCCAGCAGGGTGCGCAGCTGGCGGGTGGCCTGCACATCGGCGGCGGAGCACAGGGCAATGCCGGACAGGTGGTTGTGGGCCAGCACCACCCGCCGGGCCCCGCAGCCCAGGGCAATCTCCACAATCTTTCTGGCGGACACATCCACCCGGTCCGCAATCCCCTCATGGATTTGCCGGCAGGTGATGAGACGGTCCTTGGAATCCAGACACACCAGAAACACCTTTTCATTCCGGGCGCCGAGAAACAGCGGCACCAGCAGCTCCTGCAGCTGCCAGGTGCCCACCACCTGCCCCTCCAGGCTGTAGCTGCTATCCTGGTAGCGGGCGGCCAGCTGGGGCATGAAGGTGAGGAGGAGGGCTGTATTGTGTCCCACTCCAGGCACCGCCATCAGCTGCTCATAGGTGGCGTTGAACACCCCAGCCAGACCGCCGAACCGATCCACCAGCCGATGGGCCAGGGGATTGACGTCCCCCTGGGGGATGGCGTAAAACAGCAGCAGCTCCATCACCCGGTACTCAGACATCCCCTCCAGCCCCCGCAGCCGAAACTCCTCCTTCATCCGCTTGCGGTGCCCGGCGTGGATGCTGCGTCCCTCTTCCCCTTCTCCCCGCTTCACTGGCGTCAGGTCTTGGGGCCGTAGGTGGCCAGGTACTCCTCCATGCGTGCCCGCATGGCGTCGTCGATGTACACCTTGCCGTCCACAGGCTTGTTGTGCAGGCAGTCGATGATTTCCCGGATGGTGACAATGGGATACACGGCAATGCCGTAGTCCTCCCGCAGCTCGTCCAGCGTGGTGCACTCCCGGGTGCCCCGCTCCATGCGGTCCACAGAGACAAACAGGGCCTTGATGTTGACATCCGCCACGTGCTTGAACAGCTCGATGGACTCCCGCACCGCAGTGCCGGCGGTCACCACATCCTCCACAATGGCGATGTTGTCCCCGTCCTGGGGCTTGTAGCCCACCATGGCGCCGCCCTCGCCGTGATCCTTGGCCTCCTTGCGGTTGAAGCAGTAGGGCAAATCCCGCTCATAGTTGCGGTAGAGGGAGGCCGCCGCAGTCACCGCCAGGGGAATGCCCTTGTAGGCGGGGCCAAACAGGGCGGTGATGCCCTCCGGCATATGCTCCTGAATGCAGGCGGCATAGTAATCCCCCAGACGGGCGGCCTGGGCGCCGGTCTTATAGTTTCCGGTGTTGACAAAATAGGGGGTCTTGCGGCCGGATTTGGTGATGAAGTCGCCAAAGGTGAGTACGCCGGAGCGCACCATAAAATGAATAAATTCCTCACGGTAGGTCATGTAAATTTCTCCCTTCCATTTGCCCTGTCAATCAGGCTGTCTATTGTCAGCGCAGGACACCGCAGCGCAGTCCCAGCGGCAGGCATCCTGCGTCCAACCCGTTTCTCTGTCCCCCGGCGGGCAGGGCACGGGGCCCTTCGGCCTCCATACCCCCATTGCCCCGAGGTGGTGCAGGCCGCCCTTCCCTCCTCTGACAAGGGGGGAACACCCGCCTGCACACCGGCACAATGCCATATGGGTCCATTATACCATCTTTTGACCCGCCGCTCAAGGTGTCCTCCCTACTTTTGTGGATTTTTCCACCCCATCAGATAAGCCGCCGCACCGGCTCCACCCCCTCCCAGGCCGCCTCCCGGGCCTGGTAGGCCGCCGCCTGCGCCAGGGCATCTCCGCCGGGCGGGCACACCCGTGCCCCAGCCTGGAATACCTCCAGCCGCAGCCCCTCCCGGTCTGCCTGAAAGTGGGGAATCTCCCCCTGCGGGGGGACCAGGGTGTACCCCATGCGCTCCAGGGCGAGCACCAGCGCATCCGGCCCATGGGCGGACACCCAGCCCCGGCGATGCACCCCGGCGGAACGAGCTGCCGCCCAGGCCCGCTCGGCCCCGTTCAGGTACACCCACTCCCCGGTGCACCCTGCCGCCCCGTCCCCCGGCGCAGGGGACGGCTCCAGGGCCTTTCCCGCCCCATCGGTAATCCACCACGATGTCTGCGCCCCCTCCTGGCGCACAAAGACCGACGCACCCCAGCGGTAGTAGGTTCCCATCCACCGGGCGCACCCGGCGCACTGCCCATCGTGAAGGCACACCTGCGCCCCGGCCAGCGCCGCCCCTGCCCCCACACACCGGGCCAGCGCCTGGGCGAGGGCGCCCCCCGCCGCCGCCACCCCCACTGTGCCCAGCAGGCCCAGCGCCAGCCCCCGCTGGTAGGCTCTGCTCCCCTGTTCTCTGCGCTCTTGCATACCATGCACCTCCTGCACCCCCAGTATGCCCCATTCTCACGCCAGGTACACCGCCGCCACGCCCCCGCCCCTGCAGGGGCAGAAAAAACCGCCGCCAGCACCCCTTTTCAGGTGCTGGCGGCGGTTTGCCTCCCGTGCGTTTGGGACAGCGCAGGGATTGCCCCGTGCCCGTCCATCCGGGCTATTTTGGTGGGTTCGGCTCCCGTCAGCCTCTCCCCACCACCTGGGCAATGAGCCGGGCGGTGCCCTCCACCCCCAGCACGCTGGTGTCCAGGCTGAGGTGATAGTTCTGGCTCATGCCCCATTCCCGCCCGGTGTAGTGCTTGTAGTAGGTGCGGCGGCGGCTGTCCTTCTCCTCCAGACGCTGTTCCGGCTCCGCCTCCGACGCCCCATACAGGCGCACGATACGCTCGGCCCGCTCCTGGATGGGGGCGTGGAGAAAGACATGAAACCCATCCTTCCGGTGGCGGAGGATGTAGTCGGCGCACCGCCCCACCAGAATGCAGGGGCCCTGGTCTGCCAGCTCCTCAATCACCCGGCTCTGGCTGACCCACAGCCAATCATCGGCCGACAGCCCGCCCATGGTGTGCCCGCCAAAGCCGGAAAAGGCGTAGGAGAGCAAGCTGCCCCAGGGCCTGGCATGATCCTCCTGCTCGGCCACATAGGACTCGTCCAACCCGGTCTGCTCTGCCACCTTGCGCACCAAATCCTTGTCGTAATAGGGCACCCCAAGCAGCTGCGCCAGACA
Organism: uncultured Oscillospiraceae bacterium; assembly: GCA_944387115.1. Lineage (GTDB taxonomy): Bacteria > Bacillota > Clostridia > Oscillospirales > Oscillospiraceae > Enterenecus. The sequence goes on along the minus strand of CALXDR010000009.1, from coordinate 32,127 downwards.
CCTGCCCACCGTGCGCCCGCCGGAGCCGAACTCCCGGCTGATGGTAATCACCTTCACATCCATTCCAATCTCCCCCGTGTACCGAAACTTCCTAACCCTTTACCACTTGCCCCATGCGGTAGCTGCCGTCAGGCTGCGCTCCGCCATTGGCCAGCGCCACCCCTGGCGCCCCCGTGATGGGGTCGAGAATGCCTACCTCCAGAACATAAGTCCCCCGGGGCAGATTCTCCGCCCCCTCCAGCGTGCAGCACAGCCGGTGTACCCCCGTGCCCCAGCGGTGGATGCCCCCATCCACCTGCTGGCACAAAACCTCCTTGCCCTGCCGGTCCACCAGGCGAATCTGAATGGGCCAGTTCTCATAGATGGGCGCCAGCCCGGTGTTCTCCCACTCCATCACCAGCTCCATCCGGGCGGAAAACAGGGGGGTGCGGGTGGTGCAGCGGTTGACCCGCAGGGTATACCCCATCTCCCGGCTCAGCTCCTCTGCCGCCTGGGCGCAGGAGCCGTCCTCCACGTCAAACACACACCTGGGGCCCAGGAATGTGGTGTGGCTGCGCCGGATGTAGTCCCGGGTCTCCTCCAATCCCGCACCCAGATAGTCCTCTATCTCCCGCCCGCTGGCAAACTCGCCGCCAGAGGGGGCCTTGCACCAGAACTGGGGCATCCCCGCCAGGGACTCCCCGTTCTGGTCGGACACATACCCGTTGGCAATCCAGGACAGCCAGGTGTCGTGGGACTGGGGCTGGGCAAAGGAATCGTTGTACAGCCCCAGCCCCGCCTCCCCGCCGATGGCATAGGGCCGGCGGAGCAGGAGTCGTTTGCTGGGGAAGGCCTCCAGATACTGGCGCACATAGCGGTCGGTGATGACCTGCTCAGGAAAGGGCTTGATGCCCGACGAGGCGTTCACATGCCACTCCCCCCAGTGCCCCAGACTGCCCAGCTGAACCCAGGCCAGATAGGGGTCCTGGTCGTAGTGTGCGCCCAGCTGTTCCAGCAGCGCCCCGTGGGCCTGGAGCAAGCGGGGGTTTCCATAGTTGGGGGAAAAACCCTTGCCGTACTGGTTGTCGTACCACTGCCCATCTCCGCCAATGCGGTCATACAGCCACTGGGGGATGTCCAATCCCCCCGCATCATCCGGGTAGTCGCACACCAAACGCAGGACAAAGCGCACCCCCCGTTCCCGCCAATAGGGGAGGTTGAGGGCTGCCTCCACCCCCTCGAAATCCACGCACCCTTCCTCCGGCTCCAGCTGCGCCCAGCTCACCAGGGCAAAGACCAGCGTGTTGTCATAGTGCTCCGAGGCCTGGGCGGTTGACCAGGGCATCCACCCCTTGAGGGGGTTGGACGCCGGGGCCTGCCCCTCTTCCGGCTCCAGCACCGTCACCTTACGATACAGCATACCTTCCTCCCATGTGATGGGGCAGGCGGCATAGCCCAGCGCACCAAGTACCACCGCTGCCGCCGCCAGAACCCCCGCCAGCCTTGCGCCCTTACCCCTCATAGCTGCCCCGGTACTGCACCAGGGTCACATCCTCCACCCCCGCAATGGCGGACATCCGGGTGGTGAGGTTCAGATTGTCGTTGCGCAAAGACACCTCCGCCGTCAGCTCCGTGCGCCCCTTTTTGACCACCTTGGAGCGCACCTTGCCCTTGCACGTTTTGAGGACACGGCGCACCTCCTCCTCCGTCTCCAGCTGGGTGGGGTAGTTGAGCACCAGCATATAGGTGGTGGTGTCCCCCTTCCACTTCTTGAGCAGGAAGAAAATCAGCGCCACGAACACAAAGGAGCCGCAGGCGATGTAAAAATAGTTGGCTCCCACCGCAATCCCCGTGGTAATGGCCCAGAACATGAACATCAAATCCAGGGGACTTTTCACCGCCGTGCGGTAACGCACAATACTCAGTGCGCCCACCATACCCAGGGACAGGGTGATGTTGGAGCTGATGGTGACGATGATCACAGCCACCAGCACCGTCATCACCACCAGGGATATGTTGAAGGAGTGGTCGTACACCACGCCGATGAAGCACCGGCGGTATATCAGGAAAATCCCCATCCCCAGCACGGTCGCCGCCAGCAGGGTGAGCACCAGAATTTCAGGGGATACCTCCTGGGGCAGCTTTTCCAAAATGGACTTCTTAAACAAATCTGCAAAACTCATAGGGCATTACTCTCCTCTTCCAATCTCTCGCAGCCGGTCTACGCACAGGCAGTATTTCGAGGCGGACACCTGGGTATAGTTGCGCACCTGAAAAATCCGGCGGACAAACTCAGGCAGGTATCCGGTGAATTTGATCTCCAAAATCTCCTCTCCCGGCGGATACACCGTATAGGACGGGGCAGCAGGGTCAAACAGGCTCTCCCCCACCTGCACCGCCCGTATCTCCCGGTCAAAGGTGATGCGCACTGTGCCCGCGTCCAGAATATACGGCTCCCGGTCATAGTCCACAATCACCTTGGGGCGCAGGAGCTTGGTGCGGTAGTCCAGAAAAAACTCCCTGGCCATGGGCTCCTCCCGGTGGAGGAGGAAGTCCACATCCCCCTGCAAAATCCCCTCGTACTCCGCCCGGGTCAGCCGCGCCGACTCTTTGAAGATGTACGGGCCGTGCTTGTTCTTGCACTCCAGGTTGATCACCCGATCTCCACAGTCGTACACCCGAATACGGTATTTTTTCCGGTGGTATACCCCGTCTACCTTCTCCAGATAGGCGGATTGGTACATATCATCAAAGTACATACTGCGAATCATGTACCCCCCGTTGGCCTGGGCATGGGGGTCAGGCTGCAGCAGATGGGACAGGGCCTGTTTCAGCTCATCCATCTGGTAGCTGGTGATTTTATACTTCTGTTCGTAGCGGAACACTGGCGCCTTGTCCATGCCGCACCCTCCCTTTAGTTGACGGTGAACTGATACACACCGGGATAATACGCCCCGTTGACCTGGCTTTTGTTCATGGAGCGGGTCACCCGTCCATCCTCGCTGGTGGCCTCCACCTTCATATAGTAGGTTCCGGGGGTGAGCACCGTCTTGGGCAAATCCACTTCCAGCTGGCTCAGCCCGCTCTCCTGGTAGACGGGGTTGGACATATCCGGGAACTGGCTCACCGTCACCTGATAGGTGACGCTTTTGGCCTGGAAGTCATAGGCCTCTCCCCAGGACAGATGGACCGTATCCCCCCTGTCCTCCGACCACTGCCAGAACGGCATCAGGGCGTTGAGGGACTTTTGGAACAGGTCATAGTTGATGGTAATCTCCTCTCCAATGCTGCCCAGCAGCTCCTCCCGCTCGTCGGTGGTCACTGTGAGGTTGAGCAGGTCGGGCATATGGTACAAGTCCTGACGAATGACCTGGTTGTACGAATCTGCCAGGGCCTGCACCCGCTGGGGGGAGAACTGCTGGTAAAACTCCTCCACCTTGGCCGCCAAATCCAGGCGATTTTGCTCCACCTTGAGGAAGCGCTGGTGGAGCACCACCCCCCAGTAGATGGACAGGCCGCTCTCCCAGTCGTCGTAGTCCCCGGAGCCGCCCTTGAGCTCCCGCTCCTGCCGGTACAGGCTGGCGTCGCTGTCCCAGGGAATGAAGTACCACTTCTGGCTGTTGAGGGGGCTGTACAGGTAGAAATTCTGCTCGGTGGTGTCGATGTTGCCCATCAGGATGTTAAAGGCCATCCAGGCAATGTAGTTGTCCCGGTCAAAGTAGGTGTCCACCACCTCGTTGATGTCCCGGGTCATATCGTTGACCGCCTCCACCATCTCAATCAGCCGTGCGTTGTCCTGCCGCCCCTTGCAGTTGAGGATGGTTTTGAACACCTCTGGGTCAAATTCGGGGTCGTCGAAGTTTTTCAGCCCCTCCTTCATCTCGAAATTGAAGGAGATGGCCTTGTAGAGATAGCCGGAGGTGTCCAGCCCGTGGTTGCCCAGGTACTTCTTCCCCGGCACCTCCACCTGGGTGTATACCCCGTAGTCCTCAAACTCCGTCTGTCCGGCCGTCTCGTCCTTGATGAACAGGCGCACAAATTGGGTGCGCAGGCTGGGCACCTCGGGCACCTCCCGCAGCAGGTCGAAATAGAGCTTGTTGCGCAGGCGGCTGCTGTCAAAGGCGTGCTTGTTCAGGGCGATGTTGGACTGTCCCCGCCACAGCCCCGCATCGTCGTCCAGGGACAGCTTGTAGGACTTGAGGGGCATGGTGGTGGAGGAGTTGCCCCGAATGCGGATGGTTGCGTTGCTGGCAGACTGCCCGTAGCCCAGCATACCGGACACAGGGCCGTTTTCGTCCCCCACCTGCACCAGCGCTTCTGCATAGACGCTGTTGTCCACATGGGCGCTGTTCACAAATCGAATGGCGTTTTTCACCTCGTCAAAGGTGTGGTTGGTGCCCTCGGCCTCGGTGCCCATGCGCACGGTGACATAGAAGTAGACCAGACTGTCCGGGTCGTCCTGGCTGTAGACCGCCGTGTCCTCCCGGCCTCCGGCGGTGTCGATGCTCTCCGGCTGGGCGATGTCCACCCGGTGGGTGGCCTGGGGCGTCTCCCCGGCGTCCTGGACGGTGTCACCGCCCTCCAGCAGTGTGCACCCGCACAGGCACAGGGACAGACACAGTCCCGCAGCGCACACACGGCGCAGAGGGTTAGAGATGTTCATTGTGCTTCATCCTCCTCTTGTCTATGATGTCCCGCTCACGGTGCTCCACCCAGCGGGCAATCTCGAGAAAAATCCCCTTCGGCTCCTCGTGCACCAGGGGTTGGGTGCAGAACACATGGTATTCCAGACCCATGACAAAGTGCTTTACATAGATTACCCCCACCACACAGGTGATGGCGGCGGCCCCCAGGAACCCCAGCCCCCAGGTTTCAATGCCCGCAAACAGCCCCGCCACCGACCCTGCCAGGGACAGCAGAGCGAACAGCCCCGAGAGCAGGCAGGCCCCCTTCCGGTCATCCAGGTAGAGCAGCACAATGACCAGACTCTTAAACAGGGCATAGAAGCAGTAGCCAATGCACAGGTAGCGGAAGATTCCCATCATCTCCTGGTCAAACTGCACATTTTGCAAAATGTTGCCCACAAAGGTAATGGCAATGACCTCGATGAAAAACTGCACCTCAAACACATGGGCCAGCTCCCGGAACAGGGTCTTGCACAAGTTCTCCTTCTCCAGCATGATGTGCTGGAGGGTGCCGCCGTACTGAATGGTATCAAAGCACTTGCGGTAGGCCTGGAAAAACTTCACCTCCATGGACACGGTGAAGGTGACCAGAAAGGGAATGATGGTGAGGCTGGCGTAAAAGCAGGGCACATCGTACTTCATGCAGTACACCATATGCTCCATCACCTGGGTGCTGTAGTCGCTCATCCAGTACACAAGATTGTGTCCGAACAGACCAAAGGTCATAAACGCCCCCACCGGAATGAGAATCTTGAACTTTTGCAGGGCGGGGAAGAACCCCACCAGAGAAAACTCCCCCCGGGGATAGTAGGTCACCATCTCCTGGAGATAAATCAGCATCATCACCAGCACCCCCAGGGTGGAGGCGGCAAACACCGCCGTCAAGGGGGATACCTTGAGCAGCATCAGCGTCAGCGCCGAGGCAATGGAGAGGAATGTGGACTCCAGAAAGCCAATGAGGATTTTGGTGTACTTCTTAATGGCGGACAGATAGGCCATCTGTACCCACACCACCAGCATGACGCAGAACTGCACCAGATTGAGCAGCTTGTGGATGGGGGGCGCAGACAGGGTGCTGAGATACACCATGCCCACCACTCCGCCGAAGAGGAGCAGGTAGAACACCACGGCAAAAAAGGAGGGCAGAATGTCCGAGGCCCGCCGTTCATAGATGCAGTCAGACACATACCGGCTGACAAACATCAGCACCGTGTTGGAGAGCATCAGGGAGAAAATCATGATGTACGTGGAGGTGATGAGGAACACCTCCTGGTCTGCATACCCCCCGTGAAACAGCCCCATCAGGGACTTGAGCACCACCATCATAACGATGTTGAGCACCAAAGGCCCCTCGGTGACCACTGCGGATACCGCATAGGCCTTTGCGGTATTGAGATAGCCGCCGTTTTGCCGGAAGAGCTTTTTCAGCTCAAACCCCACGCCCGCCAAGGGCCTTCACCTCCTCATACTCCTTTTCATACGCAGCCAGAAAGTCCTCTTCCCGGTAAAACCGGTCCACCCGGCGAAACCCGGCCTCCCCCATGGCGCGCTGCATGGCCCGGTCGCTGCCCAGCTGGAGAATGGCCCGGGCCATCAGGCTGGGGTTCATCACCGGCACAATCATACCGGACGGCCCAAACCCGTCCTCGTTGCCCTCCACCAGCTCCCGGCAGGAGCCCACATCGGTGGCAATCACCGGGCGGTGGGAGGCCATAGCCTCCAAAATGACGAAGGGCTGTCCCTCAGACACACTGCTGAGGAGGAGAATGTCCATCTGCCCATACCACTCGGCCACATTCACCCGCCCCACAAAGGTAATGCCGGTGCACTCCAGATTGCGGATGAGGTCCAGGCACTCCTGATAATACTCCGGGTCCTCGTCGGTGGGGCCGATGAGGTAGAGCTTTGCCTCCGGCATACGACGGCGCACCAGGTCAAAGGCGTGAATCATGGTCTTGAGGTCTTTGATGGGCACCGCGCGAATCACCGCCCCCAGCACCAGGGGGTGCCCGTCGTCGGCGATGGGCGGGATGTCCTGAAAGCGGCTCATCTTAATGCCGTTGGGAATGACAGAGCACCGCTCCGCCGGGGCCCCCAGCTCAATTTCCAGCTCTCTGGCCTTGTAAAACAGGGAGAAAATGCGGCTTGCCTTGTGGTAGGCCGCCCTGGACATGCCGGCAAAGAAGTTAATCCAGGTCTGCTTGAAGTATACATCCACCCACCGGGCCTTGAGGATTTCCTCCTCCCGCTCCCGGGTGTAAATGCCGTGCTCGGTGAGCAGCAGGGGCCGCCCCGTCTTGTGCTGGAACATCGCCCCCAGCAGTCCGGCATATCCCGTGGACACAGAGTGGAACACGTCCACCTGGGGGATGGAGCAGGCCATGATGTTCAAAATGGGCAGGAGCATGGAGCGAATGGTCCAGAACACATCGTTGAAGGGGGTCATGCGGTACTCCTCCTGACAGGCGTCCTTCACAATGTCCAAAAAGCCCCTGCTGCTCAAAAACTGGTTGGCCTTATACCGGCCGCCCCGGCCGAACATATCAAAGATGGTGTCCCAGTCCACGCTGTCCTTGGTAATCAGGTCCAGCATGGCCTGGTGCTCCTTGGGGGCCAGCACCCTGCCGTCCTTGGTGCGAAAACTCCCCTCCATCAGCTCATCCAGAAAGTTCTCGTGGATTTCCACGATATTTTCGGGGATTTCGTACTTGAACACCCCCCGCTGGTCCTTGGTCGCCCCAATGGTGCACAGCACAAATTCGTGCTGGGGCATCCCCTTTACCAGCATCTGAATCCAGGAGGACACCCCGCCGGCCACATAGGGGTAGCACCCTTCCGCAATCAGACAAATTCTCATAGCGTCTCCTCACTTCAGCAAAAAGGAAAATTCAGGCTGCTTCACCGTCACCAGATAATAGTACCCCGCCCCCTCCTGGCACAGGCGGGTAATGGTGCAGCTCTCATTGTCCACCTGGGGGGTCTTTTCGGTGCGCAGGTAGAAGCTGGCCTGGCCGTAGAAGTTGCCCAGCGCCCCGGTCACCTGGTCCTCTCCATACTCCACCCGCATGGTCAGCGCCTCCTTCATGCGCAGGGCAGTGCCCGCCTCCACGGCGGTGGCGCCCCGCAGGCCCTGGCACTTTTCATTCACATAGTCCAGAAGCTGGCTGTACCGGTCGAGCAGCTCCTGCCAGGCCAGGCCTCCGCCCCGCTCGGCATCCAGAATGTCATCCGGGTGGAGGAAGTGGGAGAACACCCCGTACAGCCCCAGGCCGTTGAGCACACAGAACCGGTCGTAGTCGGACACCAGCATACCGGAGGAGAAGCGGGGAAATTCCGCAATCCCATCCTCCGCCACCCGGAAGTCCTGGACATACACCGCACCTTCCTCGCCCTCCATGGTATACACGCCGGAAATCACCTGCAAATCGGGCATGGCCAGCTTCACCGCCTCACGCCCCTCCTGGCTGAGGTAGTTGGAGGGGGGCACATAGGTGTACAAGGTCACATTGGGGAACATCTCCTCGGCAATGGTGAGCAGCTGACGGATGGAGGCGGCCATGTCCTCCACCGTGGCCCAGGGACGGTAGCCCATCTCGGCGGGAATCTGCCCGGCCAGCCCCAGGGACTGGTGGTTGTAGCCGTGGGCGCCCATCTCATAGCCGCCGCGCAACAGGCTGTTGCCAAAGTACTGCTCCATGGGGTCCTCCCCGAAGGTAAAGTCCTCAGGGTCCACGATGTTGTTGTAGGTGGCCATAAACAGCCCCGTGTACTTCACCCCCGCCTGCTTGGCGGCGCTCTGCATATCCGGCCACCAGATGTCCCGGTAGAACTCCCGCACCGTGCGGTTGTACGCCTGGCGAATCACGTCGCTGTCGCTGTTGTACTGGGGGGAGGGGAAGTCGTCGATAAACACCGTTTTGGTGTTGATCACAGGGTAGAGATAGGTGTCAAACAGGGCGGTGACACTCCCTGCCAGCAATCCCGTCCAGTAGTCTCCGCCGGCGGAGGTGCTGTTGATGACCCCCACGCTGCCCCCTCCAAATTGCGCCGTCCAAACCATCGGCACCGTGCCGCCCCCCTCCCGGAAGGCCTGGGCGTACACCGTGCAGCCGCTGTCCAGGGACACCTCCAGGGCAGAGTCTGCAAACCCATCCCCCGCAAAGCGCTCTCCCGCACTGCCGGGCATCAGCTCCTCTTCAAAGGCGAAGCCCTGGGTGTTGCAGTACCCCTTCAGCTCCAGCACCCCCAGCTTGCGGTAGATTTGGCGCAGAACCCCGTCGATGTTGGTGGGCATGGAGGTGAGCAGCAGCCTTGTGCCCCCCTCCACCGCCTCAAACAGGCGGCTGCTGTCGGTGCCAATCCCCTTCTCCAAATCTCCTGTGGCAACGATGACCAGGTCATAATTGCGGTAGGACACGCTGTCCCGCCGGGTCACGGGGAGATATTCCGCCTGCATACGCAGGTGGTAGAGCACCCGCTGCAGGTTCTCCTCCAGGTTGACCGAGCCCTCCTCCTGGGGGTCGTAGATGACCAGCGCCTTGGCGCTGGCCTGCGCCATCTCCTCGGCGGTGACGCTCCCCTGGGCCTCCCCCTCCATGCTGATGCTCTGCTGGGCCTGGTGGGCGTCTCCCACCAGCCAGCCTGTGTTGATGCCCCAGAAGAGCACGCCCACCAGGCAGGCCACCGCCACAACGATGGACAGCCTGCGGTAATATCCTTTCATGTCCTCCCCCTCTTCCTGAAAAACCGAATGTATTGCAGCGCTTCATCGGTGAGCAGCACCGGCATGGAGGGAATTTGCGCCAAAAACTCGTCCAGTCCCTCCCGGTCGCTGGCCTTGATGCACACCTTGATGGTGTCCACCACCATATCCTCACTGTCTGGATAGCAGTCGCGAAACTGCCGGCACACCTGTCGGGCATGGCCCACATCCCCGGTGGCCAGGTCCACCTGCACACGGCCGTGGAACCACTCCTCCTGGGGCTCCTCCTGGCTGAGCAGGGCGTCGGAGACCATTTTATACTTCACATAGTACTTGTGCAAATTGTGCTCGTCGTACACGCCGCTGGTGATGACCCGGTACAGCTCCTGCTCCAGCGCCTGCATCACCGCCACGTTATCTGGCTCCCGCTCAAAGGCGGCCTCACGCATGGTGAGGTTGTCCTGAATCTTCTTCTGGATGTCCATAATCACGGCGCTGGCATAGTGGGAGGTTTCGCTGTCCTCATTTTCAAGGGCCTTGCGCAGCACCTCCAGGTACTCCAGATTGTCCTCGGTCTTGAGGGTCTCCATCACCGCCTGCCGCCGGGTGCGGTAATCTCCCATGCGCAGCGCATCCTCCACCGAGGTGCGGTTGAGCTCGGCATCCATATCCATGGGGCGCAGCAGCTCCAGGTCGTTGTCATAGTTCTGGGATCCCAGGTACAGCCCCTCCAAATCCGCCTCCTGATTGCGGCGGCTGGCAAAATCCAGCACATGAAAGAAGAGGAAGCCCACCACCGGAATGAGTAGCACCATCACCAGGCGAAACAGCGCCTCCTGCACCCGTTCATGCTCCTTGAACCAGTCATAGGCATACACCAGCGAAAGCAGCACATGGAGGATGAGGAGCACCTGCATCACACGCTCCATACTCAAACCTCCCACACCAGCTCCAGGCCGTTGGCCCGGAAGCGCTCCTCAATCTGCATCCGCCCTGCCTGCCCGGCAAAGAGGAACACCGCCTGGTATTCTCCCTGCTCGTTGCAGCCCAGCAGGTCGGTGCCCCGCACCAGCCGCTCCATGCGGCGCACGCCCTCCGCCTGGTCCATACCGGCGGGCAGGCATACCCTGGCCACATCGTACTGGTAGTTGAGCTCCTGGCTGGCCATTTCCAGGGTCTCCAGCTCCTCCCGGAGGGCCTGGGGATGGAGCACCCGGCTGCCGGGGAAGTAGCGCCCCTCTTTGGCTGCGCTCTCATACTGCCAGGCCCGCACCATATTCTGCTGCACCAGCTGCACCACCGTGCGGAACAGATTGCGGTAGTGCACCGTAAACTTCTCCGGCTCCAAATCGTACAGCATGACCATGGAGGTCACCGTATCTCCGTTGCACACGGGCATCACATAGCCTGGATAGTTTGGGATGAGATCACAGTTGACAAACATCTGTCCCTGGCCAACAGCCTCCCAAATTTCCGGTATGTTCTCCACATTGAGGGAGGGATTGAGCTTGGAGGCCAGCGAGGCCGAGCAGGCCATCAGCCGCCCGTAGCCGCCCCCCTGATTGGGGAGGATGTAAATGGCTACATTGGGGCACTCCATCGTCTCCTCCAGCACCTTCACCGTTTTGAAGAGAATCATACGGGGGCTGAGGGAGTTGAGCCGCTCGGTGATTTCGTAAATGCTGGAAAAGCTCTCCTTGGAGATCATAATCTGCTTTTGCAGGTGGTTTTTCACCTGCGCCATCTCCCGGTAGGTGCCCTTGAGGAAGTTGTACTCCTCATCCAGGTCATCGTACTCCTTTTGCAGCACGTGCAAATCGTCGTTGCGCTTGCCGGTGATATAGCCCAGCGTGGCGCCCACGGTGCCGTACACCGCAAAGGGCACCCAGTAATCAATGCTGTAGAGCATATAGGACGGGTCCACCCCGGAGCGCATCACACCGAGGATATAGGCCACGCAGGCCAGCACCGTGGCCAGCAGTCCCTGGCACATACCAAAGGACACGGCCACAATGACCACATACATCAGCCGCAAATCCACCAGCCGCAGGTCGCTCCAGTCGGGCATAAAGCTGCTGAGCAGGAGGAGGGCCACAAAGAGCAGCAGCGTCTGCCCCGTCTCCAAAATCATCTTGAACAGGGGACTGCCGCCGATGTTTTTCCGGCGCACCTCCTCCTGGTTCTCCGCTGCCTGGCGGTTGAACTCCAGAATGCTCCTCACTGCCTGCCCGCCCTCCTGGTCAAAGCGGTGGAAGGGCATCCACCCCGTCTGCTCCTTGAGGGGCACGCAGGCGGCGGGGTTCTCCTGGTGCACCAGGTCCCCGTAAAAAATCTCGCCCTGGTATCCCAGCTGCAGGGCTGCGGTGGTGTACAGCTGCTCCATGGTCACCGGGTATCCCGTGGTCACTGTGTATACGCCGCTGTGCAGCTCGCTCACCAGACGGTAGACGGCGTCTGCGGCGTCCCCGCCGTCCAGCAGGTCTATACGGGAATCCCGGGTAAAGGGGCAGAACAGCGCCCCTTCACCCCCCTGGATTTTCTCCATGGCGTCCCCCAGCAGTCCCAAGTCCCCATACAGCCCCCGGCCGTACACCTGCCCCAGGCGCAGGATGGTGCACCGCATACTGTGGGCCTGGCAAAAGGCAGACACCACCCGTTCTGCCCCCCGTAGCTCCTCCAAATCTGCAGTGAGCAAATCCTGGTTGGACAGCTCGCTGGCTGACAGGTACGCCACCCCCGTCAGCTTGTAATTGAGCCCTGCGTGGAGCACACTGCGGATGGCCTGGAGCATCCGCCCGGACTGATGCCCATCTGTATCCCCCGAGCGTATTCCGCCGCTTAGAAAGACCACATAGTTCACCGACTCCATGGCCAGAATCTGCGCACAGGTGTGGTAGTCCGGCTCCACCCGGTATACCTTCCCCTTCGTCCCCCGAAAGAACAGCTCCCGGTGGCTCTCCGAAGTAATCCAGCACAGGCGGTTGCCCTCTTTATACAGACGCTGGGCCAGATAGGAACCGGCCAGGTCATAATTTCCAACAAACAATACCTTCATGGTCGATTTCGCCACTTTTCCTCAACGTTTTGTGCCCAAGCACAATCTCTCTTATTATACTACAAGCCTTTTTCATTGGCAAACGGTTCCTTCCCATGATTTTTGACACCAAAATGTTTGATTTTCAAGGATTTCTCCTCTGTTTTTACCATTTTTCCAAAAATAAGATTCCCATTTGAAGGCAAGTGATTTTTTTCGGCCTGACGCTCTACCCTTTCCACAAAATCTCACAGAGAAAGCCGGCGTCTATCCGTGCCGATAGGCGCCGGTCAGGCCGCCCAGATGCACGCCGCGGAACACCTCCCCTGCGCCCGGCCCGCTTGCCGCGGCCGGGGCGTTGGCGCCCTTTTTTGATGGAAAAACCGGCGTCTATCCCTGTGGATAGACGCCGGTGAAGTTGTGATGATTAGTCCTCGTCCTCAATGAGGCCGTACCCGCCGTTGTTGCGCCGGTACACCACGCTGAAGGCGCCGCCGTCCTCATTCTTGAAGGCAAAGAAGGCATGGCCCAGCAGCTCCATCTGGAGGATGGCCTCATCCACCGTCATGGGCTTGAGGTGGAATTTCTTCGCCCGCTCCACCTGGAACTGGCTGTTTTCCACCACATCGGGGACAAAGGAGGACACATCCTCCTCAGACACCGTGCGCACAAAGGCGTCCTGGCGCAGGCGCTTTTCCAGGCGGCTCTTGTGCTTGCGCAGCTGCCGCTCCATGGCGGTCACCGCCGCATCCACAGAGGCATACATATCAGAAGTACACTCCGAAACCCGCAAAACCAGCCCGCCGGAACGGATGGTCAGCTCCACCTTGTTCCGCTCCTTCTCCACAGAGAACACCAGGTTGGCCTCCGGCTCCACCTGGAAGTAACGCTCCAGCTTGCCCACCTTCTTCTCCGCATACTCCCGCAGGGCATTGGAACGATGGACCTTTCTCTCGGTAAACGTAAACTTCATGTACTCAGCTCCTTCTCGCCCCCGCTGGGGGCGGTACGTCGGGGAACCTCTCCCCGTGTGTAGAGTATACCACACCCCCCAGCATTATGCCATAGTTTTTTGACGAAAGTCACAATTTATTTACAAGATGCCCTCTGCATGGCGGGTGACGTGGCAGCCCAGATTGACACAGCAGGGCAGTCCGGCAATGTGGGTGGCGCAGGGAAGGATGGCCACCGACAACGCCGTCACCGTTCCTCCCAGCCCCTGAGGGCCAATCCCCAGCCGGTTGATGCGCTCCAGCAGCCGCCCCTCCATCTCCCGGTAATAGGGGTCGTCGCTGCCCGCCCCCGCCGGACGGAGGAGGGCGCGCTTTGCCAGCAGGGCAGACATCTCCGAGGTGCCACCCAGGCCCACCCCCACCACCACCGGGGGGCAGGGATTTGAGCCGGCCATGGACACGCACTCCACCACAAAGTCCTCCACCTCCTGGAGGGTTGCAGAGGGCTTGAACATCTTCAGCCGGGTCATGTTCTCACTGCCAAACCCCTTGGGGGCCACCGTCACCCGCACCTGGTCACCGGGCACCATGCGCAGGTGGAGCATGGCGGGGGTGTTGTTGTTGGTATTCACCCGGCGCAGAGGGTCGCCCACCACAGACAGTCGCAGATGCCCCTCCACATACCCCTGGGCCACCCCCTGGTTCACCGCTTCCTCCAGCGTGCCCCCTGTCAGGTGGCAGTCCTGCCCCCAGTCCACAAAGACCACCGCCATGCCGGTGTCCTGGCAGATGGGCAGCCCCTCCTCCTGGGCAATGTGGTAATTGTCCTGCATATCGTGCAAAATCCGCTGTCCCACCGGGGAACGCTCCCCCTGACACGCCTGGCAGATGGCCTGGCGCATATCCTGGGGGAGCACCGTATTGGCCTGCACGCACAGCTGTGCCACCAGCTGGCTGAGGGCCTGCGCCGAAATCTCCCGTACCATCAGTCACGCACCTCTTCCCCGTTGATGTACACCCGCACCACATGGGTGCGCCAGTCCAGCGGCGGGCCGTCCAGCACCACCACATCGGCGTCCTTGCCCACCGTCAGCGAGCCAAGCCGGTGGCCCGCCCCGGCAATGCGGGCGGCATTGCAGGTGATGGTGGCCAGCGCCTCCTCCTCGTCCAATCCGGCTTTTGCCGCCATGGCTGCGCACAGGGGCAGGTACTGGATGGGCGTCTCTGGATGGTCGGTACACAGGGCCACCTCCACCCCCGCCCGGGCGAGTATGGCCGTGTTCTCCAGCCTCAGCTGGGCCAATTCCGGCTTGGAGCGGTCGGTGAGGATTGGCCCTGTAATCACAGGCACGCCCTCCTGGGCCAGATAGTCTGCCACCAGGTGCCCCTCTGTGCCGTGTACCACGGCAAACTCCAGGCCGAACTCCCGGGCAATGCGCACTGCGGTGACGATGTCGTCCGCCCGGTGGGCGTGGAAATGGGCGGCCAGCTTGCCCTCTGCCAGGGGGCGCAGCGCCTCCAGCTTGGCGTCAAAATCGGGCTGGTCGCCGTTGCCGCTGTATTTCACCTGGTAGTCCATCGCCTTGGCCAGCTGCTCCCGGATGATGGCCGTAGTGCCCATGCGGGTCATGGGGGACTGGTCCCGCTTGCCGTAGCACTTTTTCGGGTTCTCACCCAGGGCAAATTTCATGGAGGCAGGGGCACGCACCACCATCTCGTCCACCACCCGTCCCACGGTCTTGAGCAGGACAGATTGTCCGCTGATGGGGTTGGTTGAGCCAGGCCCGGTGAGTACGCAGGTCACCCCTGCCTGACGGGCCTCCCGGAAGTAGGGGTCTAAGGGGTTCACCCCGTCCAGCGCCCGGAGGTGGGGGGTGGAGGGATCGGTCATTTCATTCAAATCCTCCGCCTCAAACCCCACCCCGGAGCCGTACAGCCCCAGATGGCAGTGGATGTCCAGCATCCCGGGGATGATATGCCCCCCCTGGGCGTCCACCACCTCCCCGGAAAGGTGCACCCCCTCCAGCTCCTCCATGGGGCCCACCCCAGTGATGCGCCCCCCTTCAAAGGCCACATAGCCCCGGGACAGCACAGGGCCGTCCATGGTGTGGAGTACGCCGTTGATGATATACATACTACCTCCTCCGACCCCGGCCGCTCCGGGCAGGGCCTGCTGTAAAAAAATTCTCTGCCACCCCAGCGTTCAACAGATTTCGACTGGGCTGATGTGGTATCTTGTATCCGCGGTCAACGCCGCAGCATGGGCATGTCCCATGCGGTCATTCCATTCTCCCGCGCAACAAGACTCTTTGGCGCTTTTCCGGCAGCAGACGGAAAAGCGCCGCTTTTTATCCTCTGCCAGGCCAAAGGGGACGAAAAAAAGCCATCCCCACCTTGGTCGGGGATGGCAGGACCATCAAAAGCACTCCCGCGCAAGGAGTCTGGCAGCGCCGGCACGGTGCGCACAGGGGAACACTCCCCACGCCCCTGCCCCGCCCCCGGCAGAGTACCCTCAGTTGCGCTCCGCTGAAGGGGGCTGCGGCGGGGTTCGGCGCTTCTATGTTGTCACGCCTCGCCTGTTCGCAACGGCTGGCTTCCCTCCGATTCGGGACAGGCATAGCGGGCTACGCCCGCCTTATGCCTATCCCTCACTCCGGTCCATCCAGCCTGCTCACGACGGCTCAGACGCTTCGCTATTGTCACGCCTCGCTCCCCTCCGCCACGCTTGACTTCCCTCCGACTCGGAACAAATTCGGCCGGGCTATGCCCGTCCTGGAATTTATTCCTCGCTCCAGTCCAGTCAAGCTGCTCCGGGGGCTCGGCGCTTCTATCTTACCTACGCCCCCGGCGGCTGGAGCGCTTCTCATTCATGTGCAGCTCGGACAGCTTGCTGTCAGAGCTGGCCATAAACTGCTTGAGCTGATCCTCAAAGCTGGCCGGGCCCTTGGCCTGGGACACCTCGCCCATGCCACGGCGGCCGCCCGAAGAACCACGGCGCTCACCGCCGCCCTGGCCTCCATTGCGGGAGGAGAAACGCCGCTCCGGACGGGGAGGAGGGGGCGCAGCCTGCTTGATGGACAGATTGATGCGGTTGTTCTCATCAATCCCAATCACCTTCACGGTGACGCCCTGCCCCTCGCTCAGATGGTCGTGAATATCGTTGACATACGAATAGGCGATTTCCGAAATATGTACCAGCCCGGAGCGATTTTCCGGCAGCGATACAAAGGCGCCAAACTTGGTGATCCCAGTCACCTTTCCTTCCAAGATAGAACCTACTTCAAAAGCCATACGTTTCTTTGTTCCCTCTCCCTGTTGTTAATTATTTGGATGTATCCACAAACTCGATTTCACCCGGCGTCAGCAACCCCAGCTCGGTCCGGGCCACGTTGGCCAGGTACTCGGGGTTATCGCTGTTTGCGATGTCGTCGGCCAGTGCGGCGTTGACCTCCTGCTGCTGTTCCACCTGCTGGCGCAGCAGATCCCGGGTCTCCTTGGCCTGTGTCAGCTGAACCTGCAGGGACAGCGTTGCCGTCACCGCACTCACCAGCAGCACCACGATGAGCACCTTGGTGGCCATGCCTGCACGCTTGATCTTCATACCCCACTGCCTCTCCTTCCGAATGTTCTGCGACGAAATGGTATACGACATTTATTCTATACCAACCAAGCCAATTTTGGAAGTCCTTTTTTGAATGTTTGTAAACTTTTTTCGCCCGCCGCCCCGTCCACCGGGCGGGTGCGGTAAGAATCTTCCATAAAGCCGCAAAACCCTCCAGCACCCAGGAGAAAATCCTAAAAACTAGCGGACTGACAGTGACCAGATACACCCCGCCCCCCAGCGCCATGGCAAGGCCGTGGTAGAGGCGCACCATCCCCTCTCCCAGCACCAGGCCGTAGAAGAACAGGGTCACCCCGGCACACAGCCAGAAGAGCAAGTCCGCCACAAAGGCCACCCATCCCCAGCCTGTCCGGCGGCGGATGGCCCGCAGAGCATCATAGAGCACCCCCAGCAGAGCGCCCAGCGCCAGACCCATGGCAAATATCCGGGCCTGGACGTCCACGTCCATCCCCCATCCCATAGCTAGCGAAACAGGCGGCTGAAGAACCCCGCAGACTCCCCAGGCCGGTCGTCCTCGTAGGTGATGGCGTTGATTTTCCCCTCCACCCGCAAATCTCCTCCGTCCATGGAGAACTTCTCGATGTGCAGACCCTCCCCGGACACCACCATGGTCCCTGCCACCGTGGTCATGGTGACGGAGCGGTCATCAAAGCTCTCAACATCATTCACCCCGGAGATGCTCAGACTTCCCCGTTCCTCCAAAACCACATGGTGCGGCGCAGGCCGCTCGTTGTCATACCCCACACAGTCAACCTCCCCTCATACTAGCGGATGGTCTATGGTATGCGGCATCACATTCCCCTATGCCTGGCTCACTCCGCCTCCTCAGCGGTGGGGGGCAGGGGCGTTTTGGCCCGCAGATCCCGCTTGAGCAGCGTGTAGAGCACCGCCGTCACCGGCACGCTGATAATCAGCCCCACAAAGCCCATCAGACTGCTGCCCACCGTCACCGCCGCCAGCACCCAGATACCGGGCAGTCCCATGGAGGTGCCCACCACACGGGGGTAGATGAGGTTGCCCTCCAGCTGCTGGAGGATGACCAGGAACACCAGGAACCACACCGCCTGCATGGGCTCAATCATGACCAGCAGCAGCACCGCCAGCACCGCACCGATGTACGCCCCCGCCACAGGGATGAGGGCGGACACCCCGATGATGACGGAAATGAGGGGGGCATAGTCAAAGCGGAACACACTCATGCCCAAAAAGCACAAGCTGCCCAGGATACACGCCTCCACAATCTGCCCCGACACGTATTTGGAAAAGGTGTCTGCGGTGAGATTCACCACATCCAGCACCGTGCCCACCACGCCCTTGGGCAGATAGGTCACGGCAATGCGGCGGCACTGGGCCAGCAGCCTGGGCGCACCGGAGAGCATATATGCAGAAAACACCAGCGCCACCACCCCGGTGATGACCCCAGACATCACCACGCTGGTCACCGAGATGAGATGGGGCAGGGTATTGGTGAGCACATTGAGCACGGTGCTGACCAGCTCATTGAGGTAGCTGTTGATGGTGGCAGCCAGGTCCAGATTCTCCAGCGTCTCCAGATTAAACGTCTCCACCAGCCAATCATAAGCCTCCTGGAGGTTGGCGGCGTAGGTGCCCATGTTGGCGGCAAAGGTTTCAATGCTGTGCACCAGCTCCGGCACCACCAGGGACACCAGCACCCCCAACAGACCAAAGAGCACCAGGTAGGACGTGGCCACCGCCAGCGGCCGGGCCGCCCTCTTGCCCTGCCCGGGCAGGCACTTCCCATATACCCTGACGAAAAACTGGCAGGGCCGGTTGAGCACAAAGGCCACGGCAAACCCGATAAACAGCGGCTGGAAGGCCCCAATTACACTGGCAAGCCATGCGCCCACCAGGTCTATTTTTACAATCACAGCCACCAGCACAATGGCGTAGGTAATCAAGAGCAGCAGCTTTTTGAACAAACTGTTTTCCATGCAACACACTCCTCGGCGCAATTTCCTCCAGTTTACCATTCCCGTGGATGGGTGTCAAATCATTTCCCCCGAAAATTGACTGCGCACATCGTCTCCTCTGGCCCGCTCCAGATTGAGCATCCGCTTGCGTCCGGCGGCGCTGGCAAGCATCCCCTCCAGCGCCGCCCGATCCCCCCGCTGCATTGCCAGGCGATAGGCCCGCAGCCGCTCCTCCAGCTCCTCTACCACCTGGGTCAAGGCCGGCGCATTGAGGGTGAACAGCTGCGTCCACAGCCCCACGTCCAAAGCCGCCACCCGGGTGCAATCCCGAAATGAGCCCCCTTCAAAGCCCACACACCCCTCCAGCAGAGGGCTGTCGCACACCGCCAGGGCTATGACGTGCATCAGCTGGCTGGTGTAGGCAATCAGGGCATCGTGCTCCTGGCTGGTGGTGCGCACCACATCTCCAAACCGGCAGTGGGCCGCCATGCGCTCCACCAGCGCCAGATGGGCCTGGGTGCTGTGCGGCCCGGGCACAACGAGACAATGGGTGTTGCGAAAGAGCGTGGCCTCGGCGTGCTCAATGCCAGACACCTCTTTGCCCGCCATGGGATGGCAGCCGATAAAATCCACCTCCGGGGGCAGGCAGCTGGCACACTCCATGATGGCCCCCTTGACGCCGCACACATCCAGAACCAGACTGCCCGGACGAAAGCGCGCCCTGTTGTCCCGCAGGAAATCGCAAATCCCCTGGGGGTCCTGACAGAGTATCACCACATCGCTCTCAGGCAGCTCTGCGGCAGGGTCAAAGGTGATGCGCTGCGCCGCCCCCTTTGCCGCCGCCTTTTCATAGGTACTCTGGGAGCGCACCGCCCCCACCACTGTGTAGTCCTCAAAGCCCTGCAGGGCCATGGCCAGCGAGCCGCCAATCAGCCCCAGTCCAACCACCAAAATCTGCTTTTCCCGCATACCCTTCACTCCTATGCCGTGGCCCATTGCCTCCCAATGGGATTTTGGATAGTTTAGCGCTTTTAATTATAAAAGTCAAGGGATTTGCCCTTGTGACCTGGCGGGGTATGATTTGCCCTTGTGACCTGGCGGGGTATGTGGTATCATCCATAGACGGACGGAATAGTTTCCGCCATCTTTACCAACACTTCATGCGAACAGCAAAAAGGAGCGCCACCATGTTTAAGAAGCTGACCACCCCCCAGTTGGCTGCGCTTGCCCAGCAGATTATCGACCGCCGCCTGCCCCCTTTGGAGGAGCGGGACGCCCCTTCCGCCCTCATTCCACCCCAGCTGCTGGGCTGCGACGGCCCCAGCCGCACCCTGGAGCTGGCCTACGAGACCAAGTCCTGGATGCGCAACCCGGCAGACATTCTCCACGGCGGCATCACCGCCACCCTGCTGGACAGCTCTATGGGGGTGGCCTGCCTGTGCTTTTCCGGGGTAGACTTTGCCCCCACGGTGAGCATGAACCTGCAATACCTCCGCCCCGCCCCCCTCAACGCCACGGTGGCGGTGCGTGCCCGGGTTGTGTCGCTGGGGCGCACCCTCTCCCATACCACCGCCGAGCTCTATCTCCCCCATGCGCCCGAGCAGATACTGGCCTGCGCCTCGGGGGTATACTACACCGCCGGGGATTCCTCCCTCAAGCCCCGCCAGGACAACCGGGAGGCATAATATGTAACGGCGTGTGCCCATGGGGAGCTGCTGCTCCGCCCTGGCACACGCCCAGGTTCACAACCGAGGTTGCAGACCTTACTTCAGGCCGTTCTCGTAGGCCTCGATCATCTTCTTGACCATCTGGCCGCCGATGGAGCCGGCCTGACGGCTGGTCAGGTCGCCGTTGTAGCCCTGCTTCAGGTTCACGCCCACCTCGCTGGCAGCCTCCATCTTGAACTTGTCCATGGCCTCACGAGCGCCGGGAACCACCAGACGGTTAGAGTTGTTCGAGTTAGACATATCCTTGTTCTCCTTTTCTCTTTGATTGAGTGGACTCTCTTCTCTCGCTTTGGAATCCGAGCATAGTGTGGTCTGTGCCCCGAAGATTATTCGACCGTTCTTTTGGTAATTTCATCAAGTCATTTGTTGCAAAACATGGCGCAGAAGGGTGCTGGTACAACCCTCTGCGCCATGTTCTCTCCCCAGTAGGTCCACCCAACGGGCGCAGTGCGCTCCGCCTGCCCCCTTGCCGCCGGTGTGCCGCACACCGTTTCCCTTCTCCTCTTTACAAGTTCCGTGCGCCTGTGCTATACTCCACCTTGACCGAGCTCCATTCGGTCCAAACGGCGGGCAGAGAGCCGCGGACAGCGCATGCGTGAGGCTGTCCGGAAGGAACGCCCGCCGCTGTGCCCCACGCAGGCACTCTAAATATGAACTGGAGGTTTTTTTATGCGGAAATGGACTGTGCAAGACTTGACCCTGGCGGCTATGGTGGCCGCCCTGTACACCCTGATGGGGTACTTTGGCAATGTATTCGGCCTGACCTTCTCTGCGGTGCAGGTGCGCTTTGCCGAGGCCCTCACGGTGCTCCCCTTCCTCTTCCCTGCCACGGCCCCCGGCCTGGTGGTGGGGTGCTTCCTCACCAATCTGCTCTCCCCCTACGGTGTGGTGGATTTGATATTCGGCACCCTGGCCACCGGCATTGCCGCCTGGCTCACCGCCAGAATGCCCAAGTGGTATCTGGCTCCCATCCCTCCCATTCTGGTCAACATGGTCATTTTGTGCCCCATGTGGTCGTGGGCAGAGGTGGGCGCTGTCAACCAGGCATTCTTTGGTGCGCTGGCCTTTAACGCCGTCACCTTCGCCATTGGCGAGGCGCTGGCCTGCTATGTGCTGGGCACTCTGCTGCTCAAGGTGATGGACCGTATCCAGCTCTTCGCCCCCGCCAAGCGCACCCTGCATTGACACAATCCCTATCCCACTCACGCAGCAGCGCCGTACCCGGCATAAGCCGGGTACGGCGCTTTCACATCCCGCCCCACGCCGCCGCCAGCGCCCGGGCGGCAGGCTCCAGCTGCTCCTCGCCCAGGCCCGCATACCCCAGCACCACCGTGGAAGGACGGGGTTGGACGGCGTGGCAATACTGGCTGAGGGGGTTCACCCGCACCGACTGCTCCGCCGCCCGTTCCACCAGCTGCCCTTCGGATAATGCCGGATGGGTGAGGAGAAAGTGCAGTCCCGCCTCCTGCCCCCACAGCTTTACCCCCGGAATCTCCTCCAGCGCCCGGGTGAACCGGGCGCACTTGCGCCGGTACAGATTGCCCACCCGCCGCAGATGCCGCCCGTACAGCCCCTGCACCAAAAACCGCCGCAGTCCCTCCTGCTCAAACCGGGAGACGGTGCACGGGGTGTGGGAGAATACCCGGCGGTACTCCTCTGCCAGGGGATGGGGCAAAATCATATAGGCCACCCGGATGGAGGGGGCAATGGAGCGGGAAAAGGTGCCCAAGTACACCACCCGTCCCCCGCCGTCCAGCCCCTGGAGGGCGGGAATGGGGCGGGAGGCATAGCGGAACTCGCTGTCATAATCATCCTCGATAATCCACCGCCCCGGCGCCTGAGACGCCCAGTGGAGCAGGCGGGTGCGCCGCCCCACCGGCATGGTCACCCCCAGGGGAAACTGGTGGGAGGGGGTGAGGTAGGCAAGCTGCGCCCCGCTCTCAGCCAGGGCGGCGGGGTCCATCCCCCACTCATCCACCGGAATGGGCACCCCCTGCCTGCCATGGCGCTCCACCACGCCATAGGCCGTAGGATACCCCGGGTCCTCCAGGGCCACCTTCCGGTGGTGGGGGAGCAGCTGCAGCAGCAGGGAGAGCAGGTAGTCCACCCCCGCCCCCACCACAATCTGCTGGGGCACACAGCGCACCCCCCGGTACTGGGAGAGCAGCTGGCACAGCGCCCCCCGCAGGGGCAAATCCCCCTGGGGATGCCCCCGCTGGAGCAGGTCAGGATTTTGATACACCGCCTCCTTGGTGATGCGTGCCCAGGAGGAAAAGGGAAACACCGAGGTGTCCACCGCCGCCGTGGAGCAGTCAAAGCGCCACCGGGGCGCAGGGGGCGCAGGCGGGGGCACATCCGCCGGAGCGGCCGGGGCGGTGGGGAGCACATCCGCCACCACATAGCCGGAACGGGGCCGGGAGGACAGATACCCCTCCGCCGTCAGCAGGCCATACGCCCCCTCCACCGTGCTCATGCTCACCCCCAGCGTGGCGCACAGCTGCCGCTTGGAGGGCAGCTTCTCCCCGGGGCGCACCTGTCCGGCCTGGATGGCGGCGGCAATGTAGTGGTAGAGCTGGCGGTAAAGGGGGGCTGTGCCATCCAGAGCGGGGAGCCGGAGCGGCGCTGATTTCATACAATCACCTCAAACTGACCACATAAAAAATACAAAAACTGAATCTGGCAATGGTATCAGATAGGGGTATAATAGCACCATCTGCGGCGGGTGTCAAAGGCGGCATCCGCCCAACGAAGGGAGCATTCACCATGAAACAGCGTCAATCCTCCACAAAATCCGTCCAAAAGCTGTGTGTAGCCGCCCTGATGGCCGCCCTGGTTTTTGTCAGTTCCCAGCTTCAAATTCAAATCCCCTCCATACTCGGCTTTAGCCGCTTCCACCTGGGCAACAGTATGTGCGCCCTGTCCGGCCTGCTCCTCGGCCCCTGGTGGGGAGGGCTGGCCTCCGGTGTTGGTTCAGCCCTGTTTGACCTGTTTCACCCCGCCTATCTGGCGGAAGCCCCCATCACCCTTGTGACCAAAGGGGTGTACGGCCTGGTGTCCGGCTTTCTCTGCTGGCGGGTGTTTTCAGGCAAACCCCGCTACGGGGTACAGGCGCTGTCCACCCTGTGCGCCGCACTGTGCTACACGGCAATCTACCTGGGCAAAACCTTTTTCTACAACGGCATATGGCTGGGCGGCCTGACCCCCTCCGCCGCCTGGGTGGCGGTGCTGGAAAAGGCGCCCTCCTCCCTGTTCAACGGAGCCGTCGCCCTCATCTGCGCCCCCATCCTCGCCGTGGCTGTGCGCCGAGCCATGCGCACCGCACAACTGGAGCACCTGCTCCCCCTGCCCCCCAGGCAGTGACCCCCCTTTCCAAAGACAAAACGCCCATGGACGCACCCTGCTGCCGTCCATGGGCGTTTTCCTGCCCTGGGATGTCCTCCGCCGGTCATCCCTCCAAACCCAATGCCCCCCTCCCCCGGAGGCCCCCCTGTCAGGGGAGCGGACTTGCCCCCGCTATCCCCAGCCCGCTCGCCCTGCCGGGTTGGTTGCCCACACACCGCCCGAATTGCGTGCAGGCCGCCA
The DNA here is from genome assembly GCA_944387115.1 of uncultured Oscillospiraceae bacterium. Taxonomy (GTDB): domain Bacteria; phylum Bacillota; class Clostridia; order Oscillospirales; family Oscillospiraceae; genus Enterenecus. Next base: position 7,912 of record CALXDR010000009.1, on the reverse strand, counting down.
GACCGGCGTGCGCCTCATTCCTTGCGTGCCGCCAGCTTGAGCACCAGTACCGTGCGGTCGTCCCCCTGCCCCAGCCGCGCGCCGCTTTTGGATAAAATCTCCTGGGCCAGCGCACGGGGCGATGCCCCGTCAAAGCCCTCCAGCGCCTGACACAGCCAGCCATCCCCACCACCCTCTGTGATTCCGTCGCTCACCATCACCACACAATCTCCCGCTATCAACGCCCGGTGGAACACGTCCGGCGCACCCGAGCCAAGCCCGGCGGGGAGGGTAGCCCCGCACAGCCGCTCCACCCGTCCGCTCCGCCGCACGTAGGTGGGTGCGGCCCCCAGCTTGTACACCCCGCTGCGCCCGGTGTACAAATCCACCCGCAGCAGGTCCAGGGTGGTAAACCCCCCCTCCTCCTCGCCCCGCAGCGCCAGGGCCTCCCCCACCGTCTTAAAGGCCCCCTCGGGGGGCAGACCCGCCCGCAGAAACTTCTCCAGCAGTCCCATGGCCCAATTGCTGTCCGCCTGGGCCTCTGCCCCGCTGCCCATCCCATCGCACAGCAGGACGTTGAGCTGCCCGCTCTCATCCCGGAACCAGGCCCCCAAGTCGCCGCTCACCCCCCGGCCCTCCCGGTCCTGCGCCGCCGCACCAACCACGGCGACCAGAGGCTCACGCTGCACCAGATGCACACGCCCCTCTCCGGCACACTCCGCCCGCAGGGCGCACCCCATCAGACTGCCCAGGCGCTCCAGCTCTGCGGGCTGACCCAGGCGCTCCATCCCCACCCCCTCTACCTCCAGGTGCAGGTGCTCCAGCGGGTCGCAGTAGACTGTGCACCGCCCCTCCAGACCCAACACGCCCAGATACTGCTTGACCAATCTCTGCCGCCTCAGGTCAATCTCCGGCTCCCAGCTCACCTCCTGGGCGGCCTGGTCGAGCACCTGGGCCAGCTGCCCGTACTGCGCACACACCGCCGCCCGGCTCTCCCGCACCTGACTGTCATACCGTCTGCGCTGGCGCAGGGAGAGGATTTCCCCATTGACACACCCCAAAAATTTGTCAAACTGGGGGCATTGCTGGACAAACCACTGGGGGAAATCCTCCCGCACCCCCTCGCCCCGCTGGAGGATGGGCGGGAGGGCGTCGGTGAGGGCGGTGCGGGTGGACTGGTACTCCTCCTGCCAGCACCGCTCCCGCTGGCGGCAGCGCACGCACACCTGGTCTGCCGCCCTGTCAAACACCCGGGCGGCATCCTGGTCGTTGTGGGGCAGCTCCAGCTGAAAGCTCCCCCGCAGCCCCCCGGACACCGAGCGAAAGGCGGTGGCCGCCCGGTGCAGGCGCTGGGCGGTGCGCTGCCGCATCTGCGCCCCGTGGGCTGCCGGACCCTCCCGGCGGGTGAGCGCCGCCATGCGGCGCAGAAGGCGGTCGGGTATCAGCAGGAACAGCGCCACCCCCGCCGCCATTTCGTAGCCGTGGCTTCCCCCCGCCTCCATGGCCCAGCTCCACAGCACCACACAGCTGCCTGTGAGCAGATAGGACAGGGCGGCCATCATGCGCCCCTGCCCCACAAACAGGCCGGAAATCAGCCCCGGCAGGGCATAGGTCACTGTGTACACTCCGGGGGTGCCTGCGGCCAAATCCATGGCCACCCCGGCGGACACCCCCACCGTGGCCCCCACGCCCACGCCCCCTTTCCACCCCGCCAGGAGCACCGCCGCCACGCACAGCACCCGCCCCAGGGCATAGTTGTCCGCCACCGTCACCCGGGCCAGGGTCATCATGAGGGCGGCGCCCAGCACCACCACCCCGGTGATTTGCCGCAGCGTAAGGTGTCCGCCAGGCCCGGCCTGCTCCCACAGGTCAAAGGCCAGGCGGAAGAAGTATACCGCTGCCCCTGTGAGCACCACCTCCAGGGCCCAGCCCACAGCCCCCGCCTGGGTCCACCCTGCGGCGGACTGGTATACAAACCCCACCAGGCCGTTGAGGGCGGCTGTGGCCAGGGGCATAAACCAGCGGCAGTGATAGATTTGAAACTCCCCCAGCGCCAGGGCCACCGCATAGGTCATCATTGCCGCGGCGATGTAGCGCAGTCCCCCCACAAACCCCCAGAAGGACAGATAGCCCAGCGCCGCCCCCAGCAGCGCCGCCAGCCCCTGGCCGCCGGGGCGGCACACCCCCACCAAAGCCAGGCCAAACAGGGCGTGCCCGCCCATCACCTCCGCCCCGGACAGGGCCGCAGCCAGGAGAAACCGCGTCACCCCCTCACTCAGCCGCCCCACCCAGGGCAGCAGCATCCGCTCCAGGGGCCTGTCCCGGCCCACCGTCTCTTTTGCAGTCATCAAAACATCCCTCCGAATCATATGGATAGCCAGAATTATACGGCCCATGGTGAAAAAACCCCGTCGCAACCTGTCTTGCCCCCGGGCGCAAAATATGCTAATATAAGGGCTGCTCACCGGGCTGCGCTGACACAGCGCCGGCCCTGCGAACACGTACCGGCAGGCAGGCCCTACCGAGCACTGCCGCCAAACGGAAATCTTCATGGCCCTTGTCTGCTTTGCAGGCGTATTTCCCCGCCCGCTTTGATAAAAGCGGCAAGGCCTTTTGACATACCGAAAGGAGTACCTGCGTGAAAATCGGCAATGTAACCATACCCTCGCAGATTGTTCTGGCCCCCATGGCGGGGGTGACCGACCTGGCCTTCCGCACCGTGTGCCGGGAGCTGTCCGGCTGCTACACCGTCACCGAAATGGTGAGCGCCAAGGCGCTGTGCTACGGAGATAAAAAGACCCCCACCCTGCTCCAGCTGGGCCAGGGGGAGCACCCGGTGGCGGTGCAGATTTTCGGCAGCGACGAGCCGTTTATGGAAAAAGGTGCCGCCCTGGCCCTGGAGCGCTCCGGCGCAGACGTCATCGACATCAACATGGGCTGTCCCGTGCCCAAGGTGGCAAACTCCGGGGACGGCTCCGCCCTCATGCGGGACCCGGACAAGGCCGTTCGCGTGGCCAAGGCCGTGGTGCGGGGTGCGGCGGGGGTGCCCGTCACGGTGAAGTTCCGCCTGGGGTGGGACAAGGGCTCCATCAACTGCGTGGACTTTGCCCGCCGCATGGAGGATGCAGGGGTGTCCGCTGTGGCTGTCCACGGACGCACCAAAACCCAGATGTATTCCGGCGTGGCAAACTGGGACTATATCCGGGCGGTGAAGGAGGCGGTGTCCATCCCCGTCATTGCCAACGGCGACGTCTTCGAGGCCAAGGACGCCGCCCGCATTCTCCGCTATACAGGTGCGGATATGGCTATGATCGGGCGGGGCGCCTTCGGCAACCCCTGGCTGCTCCAGCAGGCCGCTGCGGCTGTGGCCGGGGAGGAGATTCCCCCTCTGCCCCCTCTGGCCGAGCGGTGCAAGGTGGTGGAGCGGCAATTCCAGCTGGCCCTGGCCCACAAGGGTGAGAAAATCGCCTGTCTGGAGATGCGCAAGCACTATGCCTGGTACCTCCGTGGCGTTCCCTACGCCTCCTACTGGAAGGAGCAAATCTGCAAAATTCAAACGCCTGACGACTTCTACCGGGTGAGCGAGGGCATCCAGCGGGAGCTGTGCTGAGGGAAGGGAGGGATTCCCCGTGGAGGAACATACCCTGATTCAGCGTGCCAGCCAGGGGGATGAACAGGCCTTTGCCCAGCTGGTGGAGCGCTATCAAAATCAGGTGTACCGTCAGGCCCTGCGTATGCTCAACCACCCGGAGGACGCCGCAGACGTCACCCAGGAGGTTTTTCTCAAGGCCTGGCGCAATCTGCCCGCCTTTCGCCGGGACAGCTCCCTGTCCACCTGGCTCTACCGGCTCACCGACCACGCCGCCATCGACCTGCTGCGCCGGGAGCGCAAGCGCCAGGGGGATGCTTCTCTGGACGACGCCGCCCAGGAGCTGGCAGCGCAGATTCCCTGTCCTGCGCCCACGCCGGAGCAGGCCGCCGAACGGCAGGAGCTGCGCCGTGCGGTGACCCAGGGGCTGGCCCAGCTGCCCCTGGAGCAGCGCCGGGTGCTGGTGCTGCGGGAACTTCAGGGCCTGTCCTATGAGGAGATGGCGGGGCTTCTCTCCCTGCCCCTGGGCACTGTGAAATCCCGGGTGGCCCGTGCCCGGCTGGCCCTGGCAAAGCTGTTGGGCGATCACCGATAAATTTTATACCGGAGGGTGGGAACTTTTCATCCCGCCCTCCGTCTGTCTTTATAGAGGGCATTGCCCGATACCCAGCTATGTTTGGAGGTCATACCATGGACTGCGACCGCTATCTCGACCTGCTCAGCGCCGCCGTAGACGGCTCCCTCTCCCTAGAGGAACAGCGGGCGTTGAAGGCCCATCTGGCCCGCTGCCCCAGCTGCACCCGGCTGTTGGAGCAGCTTCAGGCGCAGTCCCAAATACTCCGCACGGTGGAGGATGCCCCCCCTGCGGATTTGAGCGCCCGCATCCTCTCCCAGCTGCCTGCCCAGAAAAAACGGGGTCTGGCGGTGTCCTGGCGGCGGTGGGGCGCCCTGGCCGCCTGCGCCGCCCTGGCCCTGGGCCTGGGCATTGCCCACCCCTGGGCCCATGCCCCCGGCTCTGACGCCCCCCAGCCGGCGGAATACCGCACCACCAATCCCGACGGCAACCAGAACCCCCTGCCCCAGGACCGCTGCGTGGTGTCCTATGCCCAACCCCAGGTGTTCTCCCTGTCCGCCCTGCCCGCCGTCCCCGCCGCCGTGGTGGTGGACCAGTTCTCTCAGCTGGAGCAGCTGCTGGCCCACTGCGCCCCCCAGTCTGTGCTGGAGGCTTTGGCAGCCTGCTACCCCTCCGCCTATTTTGAGGAGGGCGGACTGCTGCTGGCGGTGACCGCCTGCGCCCCCTCTGCCCCCGCACTGGAGCAGCTGACCGCCCATTCCGCCGTCCTCACCCCCGGTTCCCTCCAGGGGGAGGGCAGCGCCTGGCTTTTGGTGGCCCAGGTGGGCCAGCCCTTCCAGGGCGGCCAGGTACTCACCCTCACCGCCGCCCCCTGACCCATCCCATCACCCCGCCCGGCAGATTTGCCGGGCGGGGTTTGCAGTTCTACCCCCGACTGCGGCAAAAGGGCGCACCGCTCTGTATGCCCGCCGCCCGCCGCTCCCTCCACTGCCCTTCCGCCCCTCCCATAGGTCGGAAGTTTTTTCAAAAAACTTTGTCATTTTAATCAAAACTTATTGCCAATTCCATTTTAGTATTGTATACTTAGTTGTACAGTGCTCCAGGTATCTCAGACATCTGACAAAATTGCCCCACCGGAGCACAACCCGAAATCAAAGGAGTGGAATCAACAATGAGTTATTCTCCGCACAGCATTCGTAACATCTGCCTGTTGGGCCATGGTGGGACCGGAAAGACCTCGCTGGTTGAAAGCCTTCTCCGCATCACCGGCGCGCAAGAGCGTATGGGCCGCATCTCCGAGGGCAATACCGTGTGCGACTACGACCCCGAGGAGCTCAAGCGTCATATGTCTATCTCCGCCGCCGTTGCCCCCGTGGAATACAACGGCTGCAAAATCAACGTGCTGGATACCCCGGGAAACTTCGACTTTGCCGGCGAGGTGGCCGAGTGTCTGTCCGTGGCAGATGCGGGGGTTCTGGTCTGTTCCGCCAAGGGGGACCTGGCTGTGGGCACGGAGCGGGCGTGGAAGCTGCTCAACCAGCGCAAGCTCCCCCGCATCATCTACATCTCCAAGGTGGACGAGGAGCACAGCGACTTCAACGCCGCCTTCGACGCTTTGCGTGAACGGTTCGGCAAGAACATCGCCCCCCTCATGGTGCCCATCTGGGATGAGAACAAACGGGTGACCGGCATTGTGGATGTCCTCCACAAGCGTGCCTTTGAGATTCACAACCATCAACGGGTGGAAATCCCCGTCCCCGAGGACAAGGTGGCGGTGATTGACGAGATTTACGACAAGCTCATGGAATCGGTGGCTGAGACCAGCGAGGAGTTTATGGAGAAATACTTCTCCGGCCAGCCCTTTACCTATACGGAAATCATGCAGGGCCTGAAGAGCGGCGTGCGTGACCTGTCCCTCATCCCCGTGGTGTGCGGCTCGGCCTACACCTGCCTGGGCACCCAGCTGCTCATGGACGTGATCATTGACCTGCTCCCCACCCCCCTGGAGGGCATTCCCCATGGGGGTATCGACCGGGAGGGCAATCCCGCCCAGTTCATCGTCTCCCAGGGCGCTGTCCCCGCCGCCTTTGTGTTTAAGACCGTGGCAGACCAGTACGGCAAGTTCTCCTTCGTCAAAGTGCTCTCCGACCGGATCACCCCGGATATGTCCCTGGTGAACAACACCACCGGGCGCACGGAGAAGCTGGGGCGGCTGTATGTGATGAAGGGCAAGAAGGCCACCGAAGTGAAGGAGCTGCTGTGCGGCGATATTGGGGCCATCGGCAAGATGGAGCACGTGCACACGGGGGACACCCTGTCCGATGCCCGCAAATTTATGAAGCTGGACCCCATCCCCTTTGCGCCCCCCAACTACTCCAAGGCCATCGCCCCCAAGACCCGGGGACAGGATGACAAGATGGCCGCCGGCCTGGCCCGGCTCAACGAGGAGGACCCCACCTTTACCGTGGTGAACAACGCCGAGACCCACCAGATGGTGGTGACCACCGCCGGGGATATTCAGATGGATGTGCTGGTGTCCAAGCTGAAAAACCGCTTTGGCGTGGAGGTGGAGCTGTCCGAGCCCCGGGTGGCCTACCGGGAGAAAATCCGCAAGACGGTGTCCAAGCAGGGCCGCCACAAGAAGCAGACAGGCGGCTCGGGTCAGTTCGGCGACGTGTGGATTCGCTTTGAGCCAAACCCCGAGTGTGAAGCGCCGGTGTTCGCCGAGGAGGTGTTCGGCGGCGCCGTGCCCAAGAACTTCTTCCCCGCCGTGGAAAAGGGCATTCAGGAGGCCTGTGCCCACGGCGTGCTGGCGGGCTATCCGGTGGTGAATTTGAAGGCCGTGCTCTACGATGGCAGCTATCACCCCGTTGACTCCTCGGAAATTGCCTTTAAGACCGCCGCACAGCTGGCCTACAAAGCCGCCCTGCCCGAGGCCAATCCCGTGCTCATGGAGCCGGTGGGCGCACTGAAGGTCACGGTGCCCGAGCAGTACATGGGGGATGTGATGGGCGACCTCAATAAGCGCCGGGGCCGTGTGATGGGCATGGAGCCCACCGACGACGGCTGCCAGACCATCACCGCCGAGGTCCCCATGGCGGAAATGTCCACATACGCCATTGACCTGCGGGCGATGACCCAGTCCCGGGGCAGCTTCACCTTTGAATTTGTCCGCTATGAGGACTGCCCCCCTGCCGCCCAGGAAAAGGCCATTGCAGCTGGAAATCGAAGCGCCGAGCCGTCGTGAACAGCTCGGATGGACCGAAGTGAGGGATAGGCATAAGGCGGGCACAGCCCGCCATGCCTGTCCCGAATCGGAGGGAAGCCGGGCGTCGTGAACAGGCGAGGCGTGACATCTGAGAAGCGCCGAGCCGTCGTGAGCCTTCTCACAAAAGTCCAAGGACTTTTGTGAGGATATGCAGGGGGAATCGGGTTCGATTCCTTCGGAATTGTCACCCAATCCCCCCTGACCAGAGTGTTTTCTTCAGGCGCATGTCCCCGGAAAACACGGGACTGAATTTTCTTCCGCCGCCTGCGGGCGGCGGAACTCTGTGAGACACGAAGCGCCGAGCCGTCGTGAGCAGGCTGGATGGACCGAAGCGAGGGATAGGCATAAGGCGGGCACAGCCCGCCATGCCTGTCCCGAATCGGAGGGAAGCCAGCCGTTGCGAACAGGCGAGGCGTGACATCTGAGAAGCGCCGAGCCGTCGTGAGCAGGCTGGATGGACCGAAGCGAGGGATAGGCATAAGGCGGGCACAGCCCGCCATGC
>CALXDR010000008.1 GCA_944387115.1 uncultured Oscillospiraceae bacterium | reverse complement strand
GGGCATGGACAAGGGCCGTGGGACACAGCGCTGACCCATGGTCTTATCCATGCCCCTTTGACTTACCATACCCGCCCACGGATACATAGGACCGGGAGATACCGCACAGGGTGGCGATTTCCCGCTGGGTGAGGGGCTGCTGATTGTCCAGCCCGTACCGCAGGCGGATGATATGGGCCTCCCGGCGGGTGAGACAGTCGGACACGCACCGGCGCACCTTGGCGCAGGCATCCCGCAGGTCCAAGTCCTCCAGCATGGTATCATCCACCTTCACCACATCCATCAGGGACAGGGCGTTGCCGTCTCCGTCCGAGTCCAGGCTGTCCGACAGGGATACCTCGCCCTGGAGCTTGCGCTGGGAACGGAAGTACATCCGAATTTCATTTTCAATGCACCGGCTGGCGTAGGTGGCCAGCCGCACATTTTTATCCGGGCGGAAGGTGGACACCCCCTTAATCAGGCCGATGGTGCCGATGGAGATGAGGTCGTCCTGGTCGCCGTTGGGGGTATAGTACTTTTTGACGATGTGGGCCACCAGCCGGAGATTGTGCTCAATGAGCTTATCCCGGGCATCGGCGTCCCCCTGGGCCATGCGGTGCAGGCACTCTTGCTCCTCATCGGGCGTGAGGGCGGGGGGGAAGGAACCGGTGGAATTGTTCAATCGAAGGGTGAAGAATACGCCGTTTAGCATCAACAGCATCCATGCTGTCCACATGGAGTACCACCTCCTTGGGCACAGTGTATGAATCGTCGGTTTGTCCCCATGTGGGGCAGATAGCGCTGTTCTGCGGGGAGCGGTGTCCTGCGGGCGGAAAAGCTGGCGGGTTGTAGAAAAAGTTCGGAAAAGCAATTGAAATCCCGGTGCAGTTCGTATATGATAGCCATGCGGGCATTACCGGGGTGACCCGTCCCCAGGACACCTATGCCTGGTGCTCGGAGGTGGTCATCTCCTCCAGCTGGAACCGGGATGTGGCTGAGACCATGGGCAAGCTCATTGGCGAGGACTGCCTGGCCCAGGGGGATTTGAACTTTGCCGGCTGGTATGCCCCCGCCATGAACATCCACCGCACCGCCTTCTCCGGGCGCAACTTCGAGTACTATTCCGAGGACGGCTATCTGTCCGGTCAGTTTGGCCTGGCCACCGTTGCGGGGGCACGGTCCAAGGGGGTTATCACCTTTGTCAAGCACTTCGCCCTCAACGACCAGGAGACGAACCGCTCCGGCATGAGCACCTTCGCCAATGAGCAGGCCATCCGGGAGGTGTACCTGAAGGCCTTTGAGGCCAGCATTTCCGATGGGGAGCAGGGCACCCTGGGCATCATGCTGAGCATGAACCGCATCGGGCTGAAGTGGTCTGGCAACCATGAGGGGCTGACCACCAGCGTGGTGCGGGGCGAGTGGGGCTTTGACGGGATGGTGGTGACCGACCAGGCCTCCTATCCCCAGGCATTCCCCGCCCTGGCCATTCGGGGCGGCCTGGAGGGGGGCACCGACCTGTGGCTGAACACCGGTGCGGACAACTGGCAGATTGAGGACTACCAGAACAACCCCACGGTGATGACCCAGCTGCGCACTGCCGCCCACCACATTCTCTATGCCGTGGCAAACAGCTTTGCCATGAACGGCATTGCCTCGGACGCCCACGTGGTGCAGGTGCTGCCCCTGTGGCAGATTTGGCTGATTGCCCTGGACGGGGTGTGCGCCGCCGCCGCCCTGGCGGCAGTGACCGTGATTGTGCGCAAGACCAAGTGGAAAGCAGACCCGCAGACCCTCCGCTGATGGACGGTCTGCGCCCCAAATGAAACACGCCGCCCGGCAGCTGCTGTGAGCTGCCGGGCGGCGTGTTTTTCCGTGAAAGCTTTCCCACCCTCTTCCGGCTCCGGCCGCCCCAGGGGCGTCTCCTATGTCCCTGAAGCTGGGCGGAAAACCGGGAGGGGCACCCAATGGGGAGGTGTTACTGTTGTGTCCAGCAGGCGATATCCCGCTCGGCAATTTGGTCAATCTGACACAGGTAGAAGTGGTAGTCCTCGATGTGGTTCCAGGTGTCCATGCCGAAGAAGGACTTCAGCAGGGGGAAGGGGAGAATCAGCTCGTATTCCCCTCCGGGCTTGAGGGAGATGCCAGCGCTGTCCTGGGTCAAAATCGGGTTGACCGCCTGGATGAAGGACAGGTTGGGTGTGGCGTAGTTGTCCACCCCGTGGAGCCACAGGTCATAGAAGCTGATCCCATCTAACAGACTGTTGTCGTTGAAGATGGTGACGCGCGCTACCGCCACCTTTTCCGGCGCCATGCCCAGCTCCCCCGCTGTGGTGGAGGCAAAGTCCAAAAACTCCTGGTAGTCCATAATCTCAAAGCTGTCCACCCGGATGCTGTACCCGCCCACCTGCTTGCCGTTCTCGGTGCGGGGGTCCTCCAGGGGCATAGCACTGGCGATGCTCCGGGCGCTGGTGCATATGGCTGAAGTAGGCAAATTGGTACATATAATAGACCACCTCGTCGTGAATCTCCATCAGATGGATGAGGTCCCATGCGTCAAAGGCGTAGGGGTCATCGTAGGTACTGATGGGCAGACCGTCCTCCACCAAATCGCTGGTGGTGTAGATGGTCACGCCGTTGTTGCGGACGGTGAGGTCCACCAGCACCATGTAGGTGCCCTCGGGGAGGGCGCCGTTGTCGTCGTGGACCCAAAGGCTCTCCAAATTGTCCCTGGGCAGGTCGCTCACATCGTCCACAACACGGATGTCGGTGACGGTGACCTCCAGTCGGCCCGACTTCATAGAATGCCCTGCCATCCCATAGGTGCGGATTGGCAGCGGCTCCACCCCCAGTTGGTTTGTCCCCGGCATGGAGGTGCCGTCAATGTCGGGGGACAGGCCCTCATAAACGGGGCCATCATCAAATATAACATCCTCATCATCGGGGAGGAATCCGCCGAAGATGTCTTCCAGGAGGTTCCCACCGCTCTGGCTGCCGCCGGTGGTGCTCTCCCCGGCGCTGTCGCTCTCCTGCACTTCCTGGGTGGGGGGCGCTGGGGTTTGGCAGGCGGTGAGGAGCGTGGCCATGCTCAGGGTCAGCGCCAGCGCCGGGCGGAGGAAGTGGTGTTTGCGAAGTAACATGGTAAGACCTCCTAATCATCGGATTGATTTGGTTCTTTTACGAAGAATATGGGTTGTCCCCATTAGAATAACACAGATAGATCCATAAGACCATGTCGTTTTGTGAAAAAAAGAAAATTTCACAAAATAATATATTGGGGTTGACAAAATAAAGTTTTAGAACTAAAATCTTGCATACAATCCCATGGCGAAAGCGGTGTGCCCCATCAGGCTGGCACACAGAGAGAGGTAAAACCGTGATACAATAGAAAACGCTCGGAGGGTTGGATATGAACGTATTCCCGTTGAAAGACCGCATCAGACAGCGCAGAAAGGATCTGGGCCTGAGCAGACGGCTGTACAAGCAAAGCTACCATGTCTACCAGGGCATTGGGGATGCGTTTCGTGCCGAATGCCTGCGGGAGGAGGCGGAGGCACAGCTGAATGGGCCTTTGGGTTGACTGAAATTGAAAAATGCCCCCTGTTTCCCGTTGGGGAAACAGGGGGCACTGGTTTATGGTCACTGTTTCAGGCGCAGGACGTACATACCGTCGTGCCAGGTGTCCATGAAGATGTTGCCCCGGTCGTCCACCACGCAGTCCTCGGTGGTGGCGAGCATGGGGCCGGGCACGGGCACGTCAAAGAGCAGCTTTTCCGGGTTGGGGGGGATGAAGTAGGCCAACTCCTTAATATAATAGGGGTCGGATACATCGTACACCCGCATACCCGCATGGAAGTAGCAGCAGTACACCCGGTTGGGGTTGTCCTCCAGCCAGGGCTTGCCCATGGGCTCGTGGACGTTGTGGGGGCCGAAGGGGCCGGCACAGCCGATGCCGCAGTCGTTGAAGTTGGGGTAGGGGAAGTCTGCGGGCACCTCGGGATAGGGGAACTCCGCCACCAGGGTGGGGTCGGCGGGATTGGAGACGTCAATCATGTGCAGGTTGTTCATGGGCTGGGCGCCGGGGTGGTTGCTGTTTTCAATCTTCTCCTTGGTGAAGAAGGGGAAGCGCTCGCCCTCGTTGGTGAGCACGGCAAAGCTGCGCCCGGTGAGGGGGAGGTAGGTGTGGCAGCGGGCGCCGCACAGCTTTCCGGCGAAGGGGGGCTGGGTCATCAGCTGGGAAATCAGCTTGGGACGGGTGGGGTCGGAGATGTCCAGAATGATACCGCCGCCGCCGAAGTAGCCCATGTACAGCTCGTTGGGGCGGTCGGCGGAGAGGGTGCAGGCGTGACACATGGCCCAGTCCTTTTCAGCGGCGTGGCCCACGGGGTAGGTGCCTGCAATCATGCCGTCCTTAAACTGCTGGGGCATCCACCAGCGGCCGGCCTCCACGGGGTTGCGGGGGTCGGAGATGTCCAGAATGCGCACGATGAAGCCCACGAAGCCGGGGCACTCGGCGGGCATATACACATACTTGCCGCCGTTGTAGGCAAAGCGGTGTACGCCCATGCCGTTGGGCACGCCGGTGTCCCAGTGGGAGAGCAGCTCGGGGTGTACGGGGTCTTTCTTCAAATCGTAGATTTGCAGGCCGCCCAGTGCGGGATCGCCCGCCTTGATGCCGTGGAGGAAGGGCACGCCGCCGCCCAGCGCCACGATGAGCAGGCCGTCAGCCACCTGCACCTTGGGGGTGGATTGGGCGAAGTAAATCTCAGGGTCGCTGACGTTGATGCAGCCCACCACCGTGGGCTGGGTGGGGTCGGTGACGTCCAGAATGTTCACGCCGTTGCCCTTGAAGGAGCCGCAGTACAGGTAATAGCGGCCGTCCTCCGTTTTATACAGAGCCATCTGGAAGGCGTTGATGCCGTTGAGGTCGGAGAAGCCGATGACCTCCATATTTTTAATGTAGCCCTGGTTGTGTTCACTCTTTGCGTAAAAGGGAATGGACATAGAAAAGACCTCCTTGCACAGTGTTCTATGTTCAGATTAACCAGTTTTCTGCCGTTTGTCAACGGAGTTTTCCGTGGATTTTATAACTCTTTTGGCGTTTCTCCATAACTGAATGGAGGGGTCAGGGCAGCATCAGGCGGGTAAAGACCCAGGCCAGGGCGGCGCAGGCGGGGAAGGTGAGCGCCCACACCCCCGCCATCTGGGCGGCGATTTCCACGCTGAGCCTGCGCCCTGCCCCGCAGATGGCCGCCACCTTGGCGTGGGTGGTGGAGACGGGCAGTCCCAGCACAGAGCACCCTGCCAGCACCAGTCCGGCGCCCAGGTCGGCAGCCAGGCCGTCGGAGGGAGTGAGGCGGGCCAGCTGGCACCCCACCTTCTCCACAATGGGTCTGCCGCCCAGGGCGGTGCCTGCGGCCATGACGGCGGCGGTGAGGAGGAGGAGTGCCAGCGGGGGAGCGGGGGCGGGGCCGCCCAGGGTGTCGGCCAGGAGGAGCAGGGCGAGGAATTTCTGCCCGTCCTGCGCGCCGTGGGCCAGGGCCATCAGGGCGGCGGCAAGAATCTGCCAGGTCTTTGGAGTGTGGGGGGTGTGGGAGAGCCACCGGGCGCACAGCCGGGCCGCCGCCGCTCCGGCAGGCAGGGAGAGCAGCAGCCCTGCCAGGGTGCGCACCCAGGGGCCGGGGTGGAGCGCCGCCCCCTGTCCGCCCAGCGCCAGCACTGCCCCGGACAGACCGGCCAGCAGGGCGTGGCTTTCGCTGGTGGGCAGGCCAAACCGCCAGGCGGTCACCGCCCACACCAGAATGGAGAGCATTGCGGCGCACAGGGCGGTGAGGGCGCTTTGCTGGTCGGAAAAGCTGGCCAGCTGGCCCACCGTTGCCGCCACGGTGGGGAAGAGCAGGCAGGACACCGCCGCCCCTGCAAAGTTGCACCCCGCCGCCAATGCCACCGCCCGGCGGAAGGAGAGCGCCCCTGTGCCCACTGCGGTGGCAATGGCGTTGGGGGCGTCCGTCCACCCGTTGACGAAAATCACCGCCAGCACCAGCAGGCGGATGAGAAAGACGGTGCCAGCCATAAAAAGCCCCCTTTGCCCGAGATGGATGTGAAATCCGTACACATATATGCGGCGGAAATGGGGAATATACATAAAAAACGCCGGAAGTTTTGAAAATCCAAAAATTTTTTCAAAGAAAGCAGGGTTTTTCCCGGCAAAACAGTATAAGTGCTTATAGGAAAGGAACATGATGTCTGAATAAGGGGGATGGGAGATGAACCTGCGGGAACACACCGAGGAAGTGGAGCGGCGCACACTCTCCCCCCGGGCCTGCCTGGCTGCAAACAGCAAGGGGCGCAGGGTGGAGATTCCGCCCTGCCCCATCCGCACCTGCTTTCAGCGGGATGTGGACCGGGTCATGCACTGCAAAGCCTTCCGGCGGCTCAAGCACAAGACCCAGGTGTTCCTTCAGCCTGAGGGGGATCACTACCGGGCCCGCCTCACCCACACCCTGGAGGTGGCCCGCCTGGCCAGGACGCTGGCCCGTGCCCTGCGCCTGAACGAGGATTTGGCCGAGGCGGCGGCGCTGGGGCATGACCTGGGGCACACCCCCTTTGGCCATGCCGGGGAGCGTGCCCTCAACCGCCTGGTGGATGGGGGCTTTCGCCACTACGAGCAGTCGCTGCGGGTGGTGGACCGCCTGGAGCGGGAGGGGGAGGGGCTGAACCTGTGCCACGAGGTGCGCCAGGGCATCCTCTGCCATTCCAGCGCCGCCCCCCGGGCAGACACGCTGGAGGGACAGCTGGTGCGGTTTGCGGATAAGATTGCCTACCTCAACCATGATATTGACGACGCCATCCGAGGGGGGATTCTCCGGGCCGGGGACCTGCCCCGCCCCCTGATTGCCCAGCTGGGGGACAGCCACGGGGCGCGCATTGAGCGGCTCACCCTGGATTTGGTGGCTCACAGCGGGCAGGGCGGGGAAATCCGCCAGTCCCCGGAGATGGGGCAGGCGATGGCGGAGCTGCGCAGCTTCATGTTTCAGCGGGTGTATGCCAATCCCCAGGCCAAGGGGGAGGAGGGCAAGGCGGAGGACATGGTGGCGCTGCTCTTTGACTACTACCACCGCCACCAGGAGCAGCTGCCCGGCGAGTATCAGCACATCCTGGAGCGGGAGGGATGTACCCGGGCGGTGGTGGACTACATCGCCGGCATGACGGACACGTATGCCGTGCAGCGCTTCGAGCAGCTGTTCATCCCCCGGGGGTGGATGGTGAAGTAAGCGGAGCGATTCCATGGGAAACAGGAGGTGGGAGAATGGCCATACCAGATCGGTTTTTGGACGAATTGAGCAGCAGACTGAGCATTGTGGATGTGGTGTCCACCTATGTGCCCCTCAACAAGCGGGGGGGAAACTACTGGGGGCTGTGCCCCTTCCACCACGAGCGCACCCCCTCCTTCTCCGTCAATGAGAGCAAGCAGATTTTCCATTGCTTTGGCTGCGGCAAGGGGGGCGGGGCCATCCGCTTTGTGATGGAGATTGAGCATCTGCCCTTCCGGGACGCTGTGGAAAAGCTGGCGGCTCAGGCAGGGCTGACAATGCCCAACGAGGAGGGCGGGGGGAATGGTGCGTGGCGGGAGCGGCGGCGCCGGGTGCTGGAGCTGAATAAGGAGGCCGCCCGGTTCTACCGCAGTATGCTCGCCCGGCCGGAGGGGGCAGAGGTGGCCGCCTATCTCCAGGAGAAGCGGCGCATCAGCCCCAAATTTTCCGCCCGGTTCGGGCTGGGCGCCGCCCCCGACGCCTGGGACAGCCTTATCCGTGCCATGGCGGAAAAGGGCTTTGACAAGGCCGAGCTGATGGAGGCAGGTCTGGCGGTGGCAGGGAAGGGCGGGAACATCTACGACAAGTTCCGCAACCGCCTGATGCTCCCGGTCATTGATGTGCGGGGGGATGTCATCGGGTTTACCAGCCGGGTGATGGACAGCGATTCCGCCCCCAAATATCTCAACACCCCCGAGACGGCCCTCTTCAAAAAGCGCTCGATTTTGTACGGCATCAACTATGCCAAGAACACCAAGCGCCCCAACCTGATTTTGGTGGAGGGGAACATCGATGTGATTACCATGCACCAGGCGGGGTTTGACAACACCGTGGCGACCATGGGCACCGCCCTCACCGAGGACCACATCCGTCTGCTGGGGCGGTACACCAAGGAGCTGGTGCTCTGCCTGGACAACGATGCGGCGGGGGTGGACGCCACCCAGCGGGCCATTGCGCTGCTGCGCAGCTCTGATATTTCCGTGCGGGTGCTCCAGCTGCCCCGCCGGCGCACTGAGGATGGTCAGCTGGTCAAGCAGGACCCGGATGATTACATCAAGCACTTTGGCGGCCAGGCCTTTCAGGAGCTGATGGAGCAGAGCGCCAACTCGGTGGAATACCGCCTGGCCCAGATTCAAGCGGGATTTGACCTGAGCCGGGATGACCAGCGTGCCCAGTACCTGGTGGCGGCGGCGGAGCTGGTTGCGGGGCTGTCCAGCCCGGTGGAGCGGGAAATCTACGGCAACCGGGCCGCCGATGCGGCGGGTATCTCCCATGAGGGCATGGGGCAGGAGGTGGAGCGGCTGCGGAAGAAGCGCAGCTGGGAGGCCAAAAAGAAGCAGGAGCGGCAAAACCTTGTGCCCACCCAGCAATTGCAGCCCCAGGACCGCCGCCTGCGCTATGCCAACGTGCGCTCCGCCCGTGCCGAGGAGGGGGTGCTGCGGGTGGTGATGCTGGATGGGGGGTACTTTCGCCAGCTGGACGACTTGCAGGCGGAGGACTTCTCCTCCCCCCTGCTGGGCCGGGCGTATGACCTGCTCCGCCAATGCTGGCAGGCGGGGCGGCCGGCTTCCATGGCGGTGCTGGAGGGCGCTTGTTCCGGCGAGGAGCTGGACCATCTGGCCGGGGTATTGCAGCAGCCTCAGCCGGCTCACACCGCCGGGGCCGCCCTGGCAGATTATAAGAGAATTATTTTGGAAGAACGGAACAAAGGGACGATGCAGAGTGCGGAGGATTTGAACCGCCTGCGGGACGCCCTCAAACAGAAAAAAGGGCAATGGAGGACGATGACCCATGAGTGAAAAGAAAAAGACCACCGGAAAGAAGAACGAGAAGCGCATTTCCACGCTGGTGAGCAAGGAGAAGTTTGAGAGCATCAAGGCGGACCTGGTGCGCGCCGTGGAGGGCGTGCAGGATGGGGAGAAGCTGGTTACCCTGGTGGAGTCCGGCTACAAGAAGGGCAAGCTGTCCTCCAGCGAGATGATGGAGGTCATGGAGTCCCTCAACCTGGAGAGCGAGCAGATGGACAAGGTGTACGACGTGCTGGAGAACCTGGGCGTGGACACCGCCGGTGAGGACTATCTGCCCGAGCTGGATGACGACCTCATTCTCCCGCCCTCCGACGAGCTGGAGGAGCTGCCCGACGAGGAGCTGGTGGACCCCAACACCCTGGTGGACGCCTTCGCCATCGACGACCCGGTGCGGATGTACCTCAAGGAGATTGGCAAGGTGGACCTGCTCACCCCCGAGCGGGAGGTGGAGCTGGCCCAGGCCATGGGCCACGGCAACCAGGCCAAGGAGCAGCTGGCTGAGCTGGAGCAGCTGGGGGAGGAGATCCCCGCTGAGGTGCGTGCCGAGCTGGACAAGCTCATTCAGGCGGGCAAGTACGCCGAGCAGCAGCTGGCAGAGGCAAACCTCCGTCTGGTGGTGTCCATTGCCAAGCGGTATGTGGGCCGGGGGATGCTCTTCCTCGACCTCATCCAGGAGGGCAACCTGGGCCTGATTAAGGCGGTGGAGAAGTTTGACTATACCAAGGGGTATAAGTTCTCCACCTATGCCACCTGGTGGATTCGCCAGGCCATCACCCGTGCCATTGCCGACCAGGCCCGCACCATCCGCATTCCCGTGCACATGGTGGAGACCATCAACAAGGTCATCCGGGTCAACCGGCAGCTGCTCCAGGAGCTGGGCCATGACCCCACGCCCGAGGAGACTGCCGCTGAGATGCAGATGCCCGTGGAGAAGGTGCGGGAGATTTTGAAGATTGCCCAGGAGCCTGTCTCCCTGGAAACGCCCATCGGTGAGGAGGAGGACTCCCATCTGGGCGACTTCATCGAGGATGACAAGGGGGTGGAGCCCTCTGAGGCGGCCTCCTTCACCCTGCTCAAGGAGCAGCTGGTGGAGGTGCTCTCCACCCTCACCCCCCGGGAGGAGAAGGTGCTCAAGCTGCGCTTTGGCATCGAGGACGGCAGAACCCGCACCCTGGAGGAGGTGGGGCGTGAATTCAACGTCACCCGTGAGCGTATCCGCCAGATTGAGGCCAAGGCCCTGCGTAAGCTGCGCCACCCCTCCCGGAGTAAGAAGCTGAAGGACTTTTTGAGTTAAGGTAGAAGCGTCCGAGCCCCCGGAGCAGCTTGACTGGACCGCAGCGAGGAATAAATTCCAGGCCGGGCGTAGCCCGGCCGAATTTGTTCCGAGTCGGAGGGAAGTCAAGCGTTGCGGAGGGGAGCGAGGCGTGACATCATAGAAGCGTCCGAGCCGTTGCGAACAGCCCGGATGGACCGGAGCGAAGGGCAAAGCCCAGGGCGGGCATAGCCCGGCCGGGTTTGCCCTGAGTCGGAGGGAAGCCGGGCGTCGTGAGCAGGCGAGGCGTGACATCATAGAAGCGTCCGAGCCGTCGTGAGCCATCTCAAAAAAGTCCAAGGGCTTTTTCGAGGGGGAACAGGGGAAATAAGGTTTGATTCCTTCGGAATTGTCACCCTATTTCCCCTGAGCAGAGTGTTTTCTCCAGGCGCATATCCCCGGAAAACACGGGATTTGACTTCCTTTCGCCGCCTGCGGGCGGCGAAACTCGGTGAGAAGCGAAGCCTCCGAACCCCGCCCCCGCATGAATCCAAGCAGACCTACCCCCTAAACCATCGCTGGTTCTCCGGCGGAGGACAAAGGGAACCCCCCGGCAGGGTGGAAGGAAAACAGAAGCACACAGGCTGGGAACCCCCTCATGTGTGCTTTTCTTTTCCAGCTGGCCCCTTACAGCGGCTGAAACAGCTCAGACAGGTGGGGCGCCACCTCCGGGCCGGGCAAGAGCACCGACCCCAGCCCCAGCCGCCGGGCCACCACCAGCTTTTCCCGTATGGAGCGGGGGGTGTCAAAGAGCACCAGGTGCGCCTGGCCGCCGGGGGCCATATAGGTATAGTAGTGGGCGCACAGCCCCTTGTCGAAGCATACGGCGGGCTGGAGCCGCCCCAGCTGTTCCTCCAGCTGTGCCTGGGTGAGGGGAACGCCCCGTCCGGCGGCTGGGAGGGGGAAATCCTCCCGCAGCCACTCCACCGCCAGGGTGAGCCGCTCCGGGGGGTGCTGCTCCAGGCGGCGGCACAGCTGCCGCTCCAGCGTGCCGCTGACCACGGCGGAGGGGATGAGCAGGCGGGCGGCAGGGGCAAAGGCGGCGTAGATTTCAGGCAGATAGAGGCGCAGGCCCTGGGCGGCGCAATGTTGATTGAGCAGGCTGGCCAGCTTGGGCAGACAGCCGGTGGGGGGGCCTTCAAAGTCGCATACAATGCCCGAATACCCCCGGCGGCAGCACTCGCTCACCAGCTGGCGGCTGCAGGGGGCCGGGTCGCCCTGGCCGTCATAGTCCCGGCAATCCACCATCAGCAGCCCGCCCCGCAGTCCTGCTTCCAGGCAGGTGCCCATCAGGCGGGGGCCTGGGCCAATGCGGTAGCGCATCTGGGCCAGGGTGAGCTGACAGGTGGAAACGGCGCTGTCCAGACCAGGCGGGAGCGCCAGCAGGTAGTCCATAAAAGAATCCCCCCTCTTGTGAGTTTGGAGCAATTGTGATAAAATACGACTGTGCCCTCCCTGAACAGGGGACACACATTGGAATGTTATGCTCGGCAAGAGCGGAATAGAAGGTGACACATGGGATGGTTTCGGGCCGATTGGCCGGTGGATGATATCTATGCGCTGACAGGGGAGCGCCTTGCCCGGCGGGGCGTCCGTCTGCTGCTGGCGGATTTGGACAATACGCTGGTGCCCTACGGCGTGCCTCTGCCAGACCAAAAACTCAAGGATTGGCGGGATGATCTGGCCTGCCACGGGGTAAAGCTGTTCATTCTGTCCAACAACCGCCATGAGCAGCGCCCCAGGGTGTTTGCCCAGGCACTCCAGGTGCCCTACATCGGTCACGCAGGAAAGCCCAAGACCCCCTCCTTCCATCGGGCGATGGAGGAAATGGGGGTGGGGCCCCAGGAGACTGCCATTGTGGGCGACCAGGTGTTCACCGACGTGTTGGGCGGCAATCGGGCGGGGATTACCACCATTTTGGTCAAGCCCATCCGTCTGGCGGGCAATCCCGGGCGCTATGTGCGCTATGCCGTGGAATTGCCCTTCCGCCTGCTGGCACGAAAGGAGGCGGCGCTGTGAGCGCACGGTTTGGTCCGGCGGGAAATCCAGATAATTTCCCCTATAAATCCTCTGCAGACGCCCCCAGGTGGCTGGGGGAAATCGGCCTGGACTGCTATGAGTACCAGTGCGGCAAAGGGGTGCGGGTGGGGGAGGAAACTGCCCGCAAGGTGGGGGCGGCGGCCGCAGCCAACGGCATTGCCCTCTCCCTCCACGCCCCCTATTTCATCAATCTGGCAAACCCCGACCCGGAGAGCCTGGAGAAAACCACCGGGTATATCACCGGGGCCTGCCTGGTGGCGCACCAGATGGGCGCCAGCCGTGTGGTGATCCACTCCGGGGCGCTGATGAAGCGCACACGGCGGGAGGCGCTGGAGATTGCAAAGGCGTCCCTGCGCCATGTGATGCGTGTCTGCGACGACCAGGGCTTCGGGCACATCACCCTGTGTCCGGAGACTATGGGGAAAATTAATCAGCTGGGCGACCTGGAGGAGGTGCTGGAGCTTTGCACCCTGGACGAGCGGCTTGTCCCCTGTGTGGACTTTGGGCACCTGTATGCCCGCTCCCTGGGGGCGGACGAGGGAGCGGAGGCCTGCGCACGGATGCTGGAGCGCATGGCGCAGGTGCTGGGGGAGGAGCGGGCCAGCCGCTTCCACAGCCATTTCTCCCGCATTGAGTTCACCCCCAACGGCGGGGAGAAGTGCCACCGCACCTTTGCCGACCACGGGGGCTACGGGCCGGACTGGGACCCGCTGGCCCGGGAAGTGGCCCGCCGGGGCTGGAGCCCCACCTTCATCTGTGAGAGCGCAGGCACCCAGGCGGAGGACGCTTTGGAGATGAAGCGGGTGTACCGCAGCTGCCTGGCGGAGGTTCACGGCCCCCGGGAGGGCTAGGCCGCAGCCGGGCGAGGGGGCATGGGGGCGGGCAGCCCTGCTCCCCGCTCCGGGTTTGGTTTGATTGTAAGGGAGGCGTTTCGGCCTCATCAATGCCCATTTGTCTGAAAGGAGCTAGAATCTATGAATCATTTCGCACACATTGCCAGCCATCTGGCCAGCCGTGGACTGGACGCCATGCTCATCACCTCTGAGCCTGGTGAGTTTTACGCCGCCGGCTTCCACGGCGAGGGCGTGGCCCTCATCACCCCGGATAAGAGCTGGTACTACACCGATTCCCGCTATATCGAGGTGGCAAATCAGCTGGTCACCGGGGCGGAGGTGGCAATGCCCCAGGCGGGGCAGAGCTACCGCTCCCTGGTGGATGGCCTGATTCAGGCCCACGGCATCCGCACGCTGGGCTTTGAGGAGCAGTATCTGTCCGTGGCCGATTATCAGCGGTGGAGCGAAGCGCTGGACGTGGAGTGGGTGCCCGCCTCCCAGCTGATTACCGACCTGCGCATGGTGAAGGACGAAGAAGAGCTCAAGGCCATGCGGGAGGCCCAGCGGGTCACCGATGCGGCCTTTGCCGAGATTCTCAACGATGTGAAGCCCGGCGTCACGGAGTGTGAGATTGCCGCCCGCCTGACCTACCTCATGGCGTGCATGGGGGCAGAGCGCAACTCCTTTGACCCCATTGTGGCCTGCGGAGCCAACGGCTCCAAGCCCCACGCTGTGCCCAGCCAGGCGGTGATTCAAAAGGGACAGTTTGTCACCATGGACTTTGGCTGCGTGGTGGGGGGCTACTGCTCGGACATGACCCGCACCGTTGCCGTGGGCGAGCCTACCGACGAGATGCGCCTGGTGTATGACACCGTGTTGAAGGCTCAGCTGGCGGGCATTGGGGTGGCCCGGGGCGGCGTGACCGGCGCTGAGGTCCACAATGCTGCGGCAAAGGTCATCAGCGAGGCAGGGTATGGCGCCTACTTCGGCCACGGCTTCGGCCACTCTCTGGGCATTGAAATCCACGAGAATCCCCGCTTCAGCCCCGCATGGAACCGGGCCATTCCCGCCGGGGCAATGCTGTCTGCCGAGCCGGGAATCTACCTGCCCGGCCGCTTTGGGGTGCGCATTGAGGATGTGATTATGCTCACCGACGAGGGCAACATCGACATCACCAAATCCCCCAAGGAACTGATTATCCTGTAAAAGTGTAGGAAAGCCCTTGCAATGCGGGGGGAAATAGGGTATAATACATTGACTTATCCTTGAATTGAAAGATTCAAAAACTGGAGGAATATACCAATGGCTATGATCACAGCAGGCGATTTCCGCAACGGCGTTACCTTTGAGATGGACGGCAAGGTCATGCAGGTGGTGGAGTTTCAGCACGTCAAGCCCGGCAAGGGCGCCGCTTTCGTGCGTACCAAGATGAAGAATGTCATCACCGGTGCGGTGACTGAGACCTCCTTCAACCCCACTGCCAAGTTCGAGCAGGCCTATGTGGACCGCAAGGACATGGAGTACAGCTACAACGACGGCGACCTGTACTACTTTATGGACATGGAGTCCTATGAGATGACCCCCATCAACAAGAGCGTGCTGGGCGACAACTTCAAGTTTGTCAAGGAGAACATGACCTGCCGCATCATGTCCTACAAGGGCAGTGTGTTCGGCGTGGAGCCCCCCAACTTCGTGGAGCTGGAGGTCACCCAGACCGATCCCGGCTTCAAGGGCGATACCGCTACCAACGTCACCAAGCCCGCCACCCTGGAGACCGGTGCGGAGATCAAGGTGCCCCTGTTCATCAACCCCGGCGACAAGATCCGCATCGACACCCGCACCGGCGAGTACCTGGAGCGCTGCAAGGGCTAAGGGAAGTCCAATCACCGGCGGGGCGTCTGCTCCCCCGGTCGGTCCCATATGGATTGGAAGTATGAAGTTCTAAAAGGAGAACAGGAGTATGACGATCAAGGAAAAGGTGTCCTACATTCAGGGGCTGTTTGACGGCATGGGACTGGACAAGAGCGACTCCAAGGAGGCGCGTGTGCTGTCCGAGATGCTGGATGTGATGCAGGAAGTGGCTGACCAGCTGGAGACGGTGGATGCCACCCTGGACGAGCTGGGCGAGGAAATTGATGCGCTGTCCGACGACCTGTCCGATGTGGAGGATGTGGTGTTCGAGGACGGCGAGGATGAGGAGGACGACGAGGACCTGGAGCCCCTCACCGACCTGGATGACGAGGACTTTGTGGAGATGGAGTGCCCCAGCTGCGGGGAAACTCTGGTCATCGACGACACGGTGCTGGAGGCCGGCACGGTGGATTGTCCTGCCTGCGGGCAGAAGTTTGCCATCTCCTTTGATGGCGACTGCGGCGAGGACGGATGCAGCTGCGGCGGCGACTGCGGCTGTGACGAGGACGGCTGCGGCTGCGACTGCGGCGAGGAGTAATCCCTCTGTCCCATTCCCAGTGCGATAGAAGCAACAATCCCCGGAACCCGATGGGTTCCGGGGATTTTCTCTTGTCCGAACATGGGTGCGGCGTGTGCCTTACGGCCCCACATAGGAAAAGCGTGGGCCGGAGTAGCCGTCCCGCTCCACGTGCTGGCTCCACATGGCGGCGGGGCGCACCCACAGCCCTCCTGCTCCATAGAGCGGCTGGTAGACCACCATGGGCTCCAGGGTTTCAGAGTGGGTGGCCACGCCAATCAGGCGGTATTCTTTGCCCTTGAAGTGGCGGTAGCGGCCGGGGCGCAGGGAATTTGACGGATGTGACAAAGGGACATCCTCCTTGTTTTGAAAATAGGGAATTATTGGTTTACAGGCCTTTCCTCCGGGTATGCCGGGGGCGCACACAGGGCATACTAGGAGCACTGCTTTGATAGGAGGGAATACCACCATGGCAAATTTGACCACAAAGGAACTGAGCGCACTGGAGGATCAGCTGGGCTTTGAGAAGGTGCTGTGCTGCAAGTATCAGCAGGCCGCCCAGTGCCTTCAGGACAGCGAGCTGAAGCAGAGCTGCACCCAGTATGCCAATCAGCACCGCAACAACTATGAAACCCTGTTGGGCTTCTTACAGTGAGGAGGAACACACCATGATGACTGACCAGGAGCTGTTTGCCGATCTGCTGCTCAGCGAAAAGAAGCTGGGCACCAACTATGACCTGTTTGCCTCGGAGTGTGTGAACACCCAGCTGCGGGACGCCTTTGTCAGCCTGCTCACCCAGGGGCACAAGACCCAGAGTGAGCTGTTCCAGGCCTCTCAGCAGCGGGGGTGGTATCAGGTGGAGCAGGCCCAGGCCCAGAAGGTGGACCAGGCACGGCAGAAGTTCACCAATCAGGCCCCCACGATGAACCAGGGCTGAGGGGAAACGGGCGCTGCGGGCAGGGCGTAGCTTCCCCGCCGGGGGGGCGCTTGCTCCCTCCCTGGGACTTGGAATCGCCATGGCAGGCGGGCACGGCCCGCCTGCCATGGCGATTTTCACTCCCGTGCAACCGGGCTGGACGGCTGGGGGTCAGCCCTCCAGCTTGCTCTGGCACTTGGCCAGGAACTTCTCCGTCTTGATGAGGAAGCGCTGGTGGGTGCCCCGTCCAATCTCGCCCCGCTCATCGTAGGCGGTGACCTGGAAGGTAATCTGCTTGCCGTCAACGGCCAGCACCTCTGTGTCCGCCCACACCTTCATGCCGATGGGAGTGGCAGAAGTGTGGGACACATCCAGGTGGGTGCCCACACTGCCCTCTCCCTCGGCCAGGTAGGGGAGGAGCGAGTTGGCGGCGGCGTTCTCCATCAGGGCAATCATGTGGGGGGTGGCAAACACGGGGACCAGACCGGAGCCAATGGCGCTGGCGGTATTGTGCTCGGTGACCACCGTTTCAGAGCGGCCTTTCAGGCCAGGTGCAATGGACATGGGAATACCTCCTTGCAAGATGTGTGTACATGGATAGTTTACACACCTTTCCTCTGTTTGGCAAGGGGGAAGTGTCTCCGGCTCTCTCCGGCGACGAGAGAAAGCAGGAAGAGAGCCGGGGCTGCCCAAACAGCCTCTGCTGTAAAGAAATCCATGCCCTGGGATGTACCCCCGGGCATGGATTTCTTGGAGGCCGCTCCCCCCTGGCAAGGCCCGCCATGGGGGAGCGGCTTTAGATGGGTCAGATACCCAGCTCGTTCCAAAGCTGATTGTAGAACAGGCGGGTCTCATAGGGCAGGTTTACATACAGCTGGCACCGCTCCAGCACCGCATCGGGGGCGGCCATAATCTCAAACAGGTCGGGGGCCAGCGCCTCGCCGTACAGCGCCTCGTAGTAGGCGGGGTACTGCTCCAGAGCTTCCTGGTTGGGAGAGGCATACCAGATGTAGTCCATGTTCACCAGGTTGGCCTCGGTGGAGGCGATGAAGTTGATCCAGGCCTCCGCCTCCTCCTTATGGGGGGCGTCCTTGAGCACGCACATGGCGTCCACAAACCAGTTGGAGCCCTCTTCGGGCACCACAAAGACCAGGTCCTCGTTGTTCTCCAGCATGGTCAGGTAGTCCCCGGCATAGTAGGCGCCGATGGCGGCGTTGCCCCCCTCCAGCTTGCTGAAAATCTCGTCCATCACGAAGGACTGGTAAACGCCCCGCCCCTTGGCGTCCGCCAGCAGCTGCCAGGCCTCCCGCAGCTCCCCCTCGTCAGTGGTGTTCACCGAGTAGCCCAGGTAGAGCAGGGCGGTGGCCATGGCGTCCCGGGAGTTGCGGAACATGAGCACGTTGCCGGCATATTCCTCGCTGAACATCACTTCCCAGCTGGTGATGGGCTCCTCCACCATGGTCTGGTTGTAGATGATGCCCACGGTGCCCCAGGTATAGGGGACGGTATACAGGTTGTCCGGGTCATAGTTGAGGTTTTTGAACCGCTGGTCAATGAGGGAGAAGTTGGGGATTTTGCTGTAGTCCAGCGCCTCCAGCATATCCTCCTCAATGAGCTGGGAGACCATATAGTCGGAGGCCACAATCACGTCGTAGTCCCCCGCCCCGCTTTTGAGCAGGGAGTACAGGGTCTCATTGCTCTCGGTGGTCTGATAGTTGACCAGAATGCCCGTCTCCTCCTCAAACTGGGTGATGAGGGACTCGTCGATATACTCGCCCCAGCTGCACACATTCACCACCGGCTGGTTGGAGCGGTGGGTGGCAGAGACCACCATCCCTGCGCACAGGGCCAGGGCAGCCGCCCCGCCTGCCACACGGGGCAGGGCACGGCGGAGGGGGGAGCGCTGCTCGGCCCGGATTGCCGCGGCCACCACCTGCTGGTGGGAGCGCCGCTCCTGACGGGTCTCCCGCAGGTTGGTGACCACCAGCAGGGCCAGCACCACCAGAAAGAGCAGGGTGGAGATGGCGTTGATCTCCGGGGTCACCCGCTTTTTGGTCATGCCGTAGATGGTCATTGCCAGGGTGGAGGAGGAGGAACCGGCGGTAAAGTAGGAGATGATGAAGTCATCCACGCTCATGGTGAAGGCGATGAGGGCGCCGGAGACAATGCCCGGCTTGATTTCGGGCAGAATCACCTTCCAGAATGCCTGCATCCAGGTACATCCCAAATCCATGGCCGCATCCACCAGGTTGCGGTCCATCTGCCGCAGCTTGGGGCTGACGGAGAGGAGCACATAGGGGATGTTGAAGCTCACATGGGCCAGCAGCAGCGTGGGGAAGCCCAGGGTCAGCCGCTCGGGCAGCTCCACAACCTGCTGAATGCCGTTAAACCAGCCGGCAAACTGACTCCACAGCCCGAAGAACGCCACAAAAAACAGGCAGAGGGCCACGCCGGTGACAATGTCGGCGTTCATCATGGGGATGTTGTTGATGGTGGTCAGTGCATTGCGCTGGCTGCGGCTGCGCAGGTTGTGAAAGCCGATGGCGGCAAAGGTGCCCGCCACAGTGGCGATGGCGGTGGAGAGGACGGACACCATCAGGGTGGTGTACACGCTCTGCATCACCAGACGGTCGGAAAAAAGCTGCTGATACCATTTGAGGGAGAAGCCGCTCCACACCGCATTGCTGTTGCCTGCGTTGAAGGAAAAGACAATGAGCACCACGATGGGGGCGTAGAGAAAGAGAAATACCAGGGCGGTAAAGGCCCGATTCCACAGAGAATTTCGTTTCATCAGAGCATCACCGCCTGTTCTTCGCCCTCACCGAAGTGGTTCATCAGCCACATACACACCACAACAATCACCATCATCACCAGGGAGATGGCCGCACCCAGCTGGGGGTTGTAGGCGCCGCCCAAAAACTGCTGCTCAATCAGGTCGCCCAGGAGCAGCTCGGTGCCGCCGCCCATCATTTTGGAGATGGCGAAGGTGGACACCGAGGGGACAAACACCATGGTGATGCCGGACAAAATCCCCGGGAAGGAGAGGGGGAGAATGACCCGGCGGAACACATTGAAGGTGTTGGCCCCCAGGTCATGGGCCGCCTCAATCAGGGAGTGGTCCAGCTTGACGATGACCGAGTAGATGGGCAAAATCATGAAGGGCAGATAGTTGTACACCATGCCCAGCACCACTGCCCCCTGGGTGTTGAGCATTCGGAAATACGCCAGGTCGGTGCCGAAGATGCGGTTGTACAGGTCAATGACCCCCAGGGACTGAAACAGCTGGTTGAGCAGGCCGTTGTTGTCCAGGATGGACATCCAGGAGTAGGTGCGCAGGAGGAAGTTAATCCACATGGGCAGCATGATGAGCACCATGGCAATGCGCTGGAACTGGGGGCCTTCCCGGCTCATGACATAGGACACGGGATAGCCGATGAGCAGGCAAATCACCGTGGCGATGGCCGCCAGCTTGAAGGAGCGGCCAAACACCACCGCATAGGTGCCCAGCTGGGTGAAGTTGGACAGGGTGAACCCCCCGGCGGCGGAGGAGAAGGCGTACACCACAATCATCACAATGGGGGCCACCACAAAAATGGCCATCCACACCACATAGGGCACGGAAAACAAAGACAGCTTACGCTTCATGCCACGCGCCCTCCTCCTCCCCGTCCGGGGAGGCGTTGTCCAGCTCTTCGTACTCATCGGAGAAGGAGGAGTAATCGCCGAATTGACCGGAATACGCACTCTTCTTCATGACATGAATGCCGTCGGGGTCAATCTTAATACCGATTCTGGCCCCCACGGGGGAGTGGTCCGTGGTCTGAATGAGCCACTTAAAGCCACGGAAGTCCACAATAATATCGTACTGCATCCCCTTGAAGGTGACGCTGGTGACGGTGCCGGTAATCTGCCCCTGCTCCACGGGGACGATGTCGATGTCCTCCGGGCGGATGACCACATCCACCGCCTCGTTGGGGGCAAAGCCGGTGTCCAGACAGGGGAAGCGGCGGCCGTACATCTGCACCACCCGGTCTTCCACCATGATGCCGTCGATGATGTTGGACTCGCCGATGAAGTCCGCCACAAAGGCGTTCTTCGGCTCGTTATAGATGTCCTCGGGGGTGCCAATCTGCTGGATGCGCCCGCCGTCCATCACCACCAAGGTGTCGCTCATGGACAGGGCTTCCTCCTGGTCGTGGGTGACAAAAATAAAGGTAATGCCCACCTGCTGCTGGATGCGCTTGAGCTCAATCTGCATATCCTTGCGCAGCTTCAAATCCAGTGCGCCCAGGGGCTCGTCCAGCAGCAGCACCTTGGGCCGGTTGACCAGGGCACGGGCGATGGCCACCCGCTGCTGCTGACCGCCGGAGAGGGCCTCGGGCCGGCGGTGCTCAAAGCCCCGCAGACTCACCGCCTCCAGCATCTCCATCACCCGGGTGTGAATTTCCTTCTCCGGCAGCTTTTGCAGGCGCAGGCCGAAGGCCACGTTCTCGAACACATTCAGGTGGGGAAACAGGGCGTACTTTTGAAATACGGTGTTGATGGTCCGCTTGTTGGGCGGCACGTCGTTGATACGCACACCGTCAAAAAAAATGTCGCCAGAGGTCGGCGTCAAAAACCCTCCGATGATACGCAGCGTGGTGGTTTTGCCACACCCACTGGGACCCAGCAGTGTGAGGAATTCCTTGTCGTTAATGTACAGGTTGATGTGGTCAAGCACCAGGTTGTCCTCATAGCGCATGACACAGTCGGACAGGCGGATAAGCTCCTTAGCCATTGATCCTCCTCCATTTCTGTTGTTTTTGTAAATGTCAGCTCCCTCGATGTATTTCCCGGCAAGGTGCCCTCCTGCGGGCAGCCGCAACAAACGGCCCGGGGGTTCACGGATAAGCGAGACAAACTATATTATATTGTGCCCCCTTTGTCAATCACTTTAGCGAAAATAATCTGGAATTTTCCGCACAATCCGCCCGCACCCCTGTGGCCGATGGGGCAGAAAGGCTGGAAACAGGGGGAATTCCCGGCATATCATTGCCAGAAAATGCAATAAAAATACCCCCGGCACAGAAGGGGGGAAATCCGCTGTGCCAGGGATGGGGACAGGTATGTTCTTGAGGGAGACGTGCCGTTGCGAGCCATGGCGCCGGAAGGGGGCTGGGCTGCTGCGGAACCCGCCCTCAGGGGGCGTCGGGGTGGGGCTGAGGGGAGAGCTGCCGGGCCTGCTGGGGAAAATACTCCTCCACAAAGTCAATGCTGCCCACGGTCCACTCCCGCCCATTGAGGTGGTTGAGGCAGCCGGCGTCGGTGGTGAAGTGGAAGCGCAGCTTGTAGGAGTACAGCGCCTGCCCGTGGCGGCCGAAGGCACGGTTGTCCCGCTCCCGGCCGTACTTGCCGTCCCCCACCAGGGGGTGGCCGGCGTCGGCAAACTGGGCGCGAATCTGATGGGTGCGCCCCGTGATCAAATCGCACTCCACCAGGGACAGGCCGTTGCGCACCGCCAGGGTATGGTAGCGGGTCAGCGCAGTCTTGCCCCCGGGGACGGGGCGGTGGAATACCTGTACCTGGGCGCGGCCCTCATCCTTGAGCAGGTAGCCCTTCAGCTCCCCGGCGGGGGGGTGCATCTGACCCTGAATCATACACAGATACAGCTTGGTCAGCTCCCTGTCCTTGATTTTCTGGTTCATCACCCGCAGCGTCTCGGCGTCTTTGGCGGCGATGACAATGCCCCCGGTGTTGCGGTCAATGCGGTTGCACAGGGCGGGGGTGAAGGAGTGCTCCCAGTAGGGGGACCACTCCTTTTTCTGATAGAGGTAGGCCTGGATGTGGGTGATGAGGGTGTTCACCCGCTCCTGCTCGTCGGGGTGTACCACCAGGCCGGGGCGCTTGTTTACCAAAAGCAGATGCTCGTCCTCATAGACGATGTCCAGCTGGGGCTTGAACACGGACAAAAAGGCATTTTCCCGATTGGGGGTTTCAAAAAACTCGTCGTTGATGTATAATTGCAGCACATCCCCCGCCTGGAGCCTGACGTCCCGCTTGGCGCCCTTGCCGTTGCGCTTGACCCGCTTGAGGCGGATGTACTTTTGCGCCAGGGGCGCAGGGAGCAGGGGAAGGGTTTTTGCCAGCCAGCGGTCCAGGCGCTGCCCTGCGTCGTTTTTGCCTATGGTGAACTCTTTCAAAGAAAATCCCTCCGGTATCGCCGCCGCCTTAAGATGGCGTGTGGTGTTGCTTTTCAGTATAGCACAGTTGCGCTTACAAAAAAAGAGGAGAAAAGGCAAGAAAGTATTTGACAAGCGGGGGAAGATTGAGTATAATATCAACCGTGCCATTATGCGAGGTGTGCCAATGAAACTGGATTTGAAGCAAATCGCCCATCAACCGGGCGCAACCCTCCCCTTTCAAACCCAACTGGACCTGTCCCAGCTGGAGTGGAACGGGGAATACCCTGTCACCCAGCCTGTCCGTGTGGAGGGCAGAGTGCGGAATATGGCGGGGGCGTTGCTCCTCAACGCCAGTATGGCCACCACCCTCTCACTCACCTGTGACCGCTGTACCCGGCCCTTCCGGCGGGAAAAGACCGTGGAGTTTGAAACTCTGCTGGCCACCGAGCTGGAAAATGAGGAGAACGAAGAGGACATCGTTCTGCTCGACCGGGATGCACAGCTGGACTTGGATGAGCTGCTGGGGGATGTGTTCATCCTCAATATGGACACAAAAAATCTCTGTTCCGAAGACTGTGCGGGCCTGTGCCCCGGCTGCGGGGTGGACTTGAACCACGAAGCCTGCCGCTGTCAGCGGGAGGTAGATCCCCGGCTGGCCAAGCTGGCCCAGCTGCTGGAGCAGAGCAAGGACTGAATCCTATGTCTGCGGACATTGACCAATAAGGAGGTGTCAAAATGGCCGTCCCTAAGAGTAAGGTATCCAAGCAGCGCAGAAACAAGCGTCGCAGCTCCGTGTGGAAGCTGGAGACTCCCGGCGTCAACACCTGCCCCAAGTGCGGTGCTGTCCGCCTGCCCCACCGCGTCTGCAAGAGCTGCATGACCTACAATGGTCGTGAGGTCACCGTCAGCGAGTAATTGCATTACCGCGAGAGAAGAGCCGCCGCAAAGGGATTTGCGGCGGCTTTTTTCTTCCTGTCGCCCCCTCGGACGGGGGGAGAGGAGGTGCGTGCGCCGGTGGGGAGAGAAACGCCCTATGACGGGGCACCCTAAGCAGAGCGGCGGCGTTTGCCTTGTGTGGCGGGGGCGTGTTTTCCCCCTTTTCTTTTGGAAAGAAGTTTGCTATACTAACAGTATATGCAGATGCAAAAAGTTCCTGGGAGCACTCCTCCCTCCCCATCTTTGGGCGGGGGGAGGGGGCCGGGATGAATACAGATAAACCGATGAAGGAGGTCTATACCATGGCAAAGCCTTTGGTGGCCATTGTGGGCCGCCCCAATGTGGGGAAGTCCATGTTGTTTAATAAACTGACCGGGCAGCGCCTGTCCATTGTGGAGGACACCCCCGGCGTCACCCGTGACCGCCTGTATGCCCAGGCGGAGTGGCGGGGACGGGTGTTTGACCTGGTGGACACCGGCGGCATTGAACCGGGCACCGACGACCAGATTCTGGCCTTTATGCGTGAGCAGGCGGAAATCGCCATTGCAGCGGCGGATGTGATTATCTTCGTGTGCGACATCAAAACGGGGATGACTGCCGCCGACCAG
Source organism: uncultured Oscillospiraceae bacterium (assembly GCA_944387115.1). Lineage (GTDB taxonomy): Bacteria > Bacillota > Clostridia > Oscillospirales > Oscillospiraceae > Enterenecus. The sequence continues at coordinate 21,521 of CALXDR010000008.1, read as the reverse complement.
GATGTGGCCGGAATGCTCCAGCGCTCCCGCAAGCCGGTGGTGCTGGCGGTGAACAAGATGGATTCCACGGGACACACCAACCCGGACATCTACGAGTTTTACAATCTGGGTCTGGGCGACCCCATGCCGGTGTCCGCCGTCCACGGGCATGGCACCGGGGATTTGCTGGACGCCTGCTTTGCCTATTTCCCCCCCGAGGAGGAGGGGGATGTGGAGGACGATGTGGTGAAGGTGGCCATCATCGGCAAGCCCAATGTGGGCAAGTCCTCTCTGGTCAACCGGATTTTGGGGCAGGAGCGGGTCATCGTGTCCAATATGGCGGGCACCACCCGGGATGCGGTGGACAGCTATTTTGAGCATGAGACGGGCAAGTACCTCATCATTGACACCGCCGGTATGCGCCGCAAGTCCAAGGTGGACGACCGCATTGAAAAGTTTTCTGTCCTCCGGGCCACCATGGCCATTGAGCGCAGCGATGTGTGCCTGATTATGATTGACGCCAACGAAGGGGTCACCGAGCAGGACACCAAGGTGGCGGGCCTGGCCCATGAGGCGGGCAAGGCGTGTATCATCGTGGTCAACAAGTGGGATGCGGTGGAGAAGGACGATAAGACCATGAAGCGCATGGAGGAGGCGGTGCGCCGGGATTTGGCCTACATGACCTATGCCCCCGTGCTCTTCCTCTCCGCCCTCACCGGGCAGCGGGTGGAGAAGCTGTTTGACGCCATTCAGACGGTGGTCAACCAGGCGGCCATGCGCATTCCAACCGGCGTGCTCAACTCCGTGCTGGCTGACGCCCAGACCCGGGTGCAGCCCCCCACGGACAAGGGCCGCCGCCTGAAAATCTATTATATGACTCAGATTGGGGTCAAGCCCCCCCACTTCGTGTTCTTCTGCAACGACGCCCGGCTGTTCCACTTCTCCTATCAGCGGTACCTGGAAAATCAAATCCGAAACACCTTCGGCCTGGTGGGCACCCCCATTCGCATCACCATCCGTCAGAAGGGCGACAAGGAGGACTGACCTATGCTCTCCCATTATGTGCAAGAGTCCGGCGTGACCGGCGGATGGCTGGCCCTGGCCGCCCTGGGGCTGGCGGTGGTGGCCTATTTCCTGGGCTGCTTCAACGGGGCGGTGGTGGTCTCCCGCTATATTTTACGCAATGATGTGCGCAACCACGGCAGCGGCAATGGGGGTCTGACCAACTTCTACCGCACCTTCGGCGGGCCGCTGACGGCGGTGGTCATCCTCTCTGATGTGGTGAAGGCGGTGCTGGCGGTGCTCTTCGGCGTGCTCATTGCCAACATGATTTCCCCTGTACTGGTCCCCGTGGCCAAGTACTGGACGGGGATGTTCTGCCTGCTGGGGCATATGTTCCCCTGCACCTTCCAGTTCCGGGGGGGCAAGGGGATTTTGTCCGGCGGCACCATCGCCTTTATGCTGGACTGGCGTGTGGCCCTGGTGGTATGGGGCGGATTTCTCATCCTGGCGGTCATCACCAGATATGTGTCCCTGGGCTCCTGCTGGGCGGGGCTGTCCTTCCCCTTTGTGTCCGCCTTTGTCTACCAGGATACCCTGATTACCCTGATTGCCACTGTGCTGGGCGCACTCATTCTGTGGAAGCACCGGGGGAACATCCAGCGCATTGTCCAGGGCAATGAGTCCAAGTTCTCCTTCCACCGCAAGGGGGCGCAGGACGCCCCCCAGGATGAGGAGGAGGGCACATGAGAGCGGCCGTTGTGGGAAGCGGCGGCTGGGGCACGGCGCTGGCCCTGGCCCTGCTGGACAATGGACACCAGGTGTCCCTGGTGTGCCGCCGGGAGGACAAGTGCCGGGAGATGGCGCAAAGCAGGGAGAACCCCCAGCTGAAGGGGGTTTTCCTCCCCCACACGCTGGATTTGACCTGCGACTGGTCGGTGGTGGGGGCCTGTCAGCTGGTGGTGCTGGCCAGCCCCTCCTTTGCCGTGCGTGAGACGGCACGGAGGCTGGCGCCCCTGCTCACCCCGGGTACGGTGCTGGTGAGCGTGTCCAAGGGCATTGAGCGGGACAGCTCCCTGCTCCTCCACCAGGTGATTGAGCAGGAGGTGGGCAGGCAGTGTCCCGTGGTGGCCCTGTCCGGCCCCTCCCACGCCGAGGAGGTGGGACGGCGTGTGCCCACCGGCGTGGTGGCGGCCTCGGAGCACCGTCAGGCGGCCCAGCTGGTGCAGGATGCCCTGATGAGCAGCTACCTGCGCATTTACACCTCCTCAGACACCCTGGGGGTGGAGATTGGCGGGGCGATGAAAAACGTCATTGCCCTGTGCGCCGGGTGCTGTGACGGCATGGGCTGCGGGGACAACACCAAGGCCATGCTGATGACCCGAGGCCTGACGGAGATTGCCCGGCTGGGGGTGGCCCTGGGCGCCCGCAAGGAGACCTTTGCAGGGCTGGCGGGCATGGGCGACCTGGTGGTGACGTGCACCTCGGTTCACTCCCGCAACTGCCGGGCTGGCGTGCTGGTGGGCCAGGGCGTGCCGGTGGAGCAGGCGGTATCCGGCCTGGATGGCGCTGTGGTGGAGGGGTACTATGCCGCCGCCAGCGCCCGGGCACTGGCAGAGAAGGCGGGGGTGGAGATGCCCATCACCACGGGCGCTTACGCCGTGCTCTACGAGGGGGCAGACCCCCGCTCGGTGCTCACCCAGCTGATGGGCCGGGAGAAAAAGGACGAGCTGGAGCCCTCGTGGGTGTAATGGGCAGGGTGCAGGCACTTTGCCCAGGCGCAGGGCGGAAGGGGTTGGATTTCTGCCCAAGCGTCAGCCTTTCCGCCGTGGAAAGGGTCTGCTCCCTGGGAGATGTCCCGGGGAAAGACATGGGTTCGACCAATTTCGCCGCCTGCGGGGGGCGGAAGGCTGCCAGGCTATTTGCCCTTTGAAGTGTGTTCCCTGCTCTCCCTCCCCGGGGGAGCACGCTGCGGCTGTGTGCTGGAGGAAGGGGCGCATTTCAGGGGGCGAATGGCCCTCTTTTTTGGAAAAAGCGGCCTGTTTTCATACAGTGGAGAGGGAGGCGGAGGAGATGTACAGAATCTTTGTGGTGGAGGATGACGCGGTGATTGCCGGGGCGGTTTGCCGCCATCTGGAGAGCTGGGGGTATACCGTGGCGTGCGCCCGCCGGCTGGACCAGGTGATGGGGGAGTTTGCCGCCTTTGATCCCCACCTGGTGATTCTGGACATCTCCCTGCCTTTTTTCAACGGCTACCACTGGTGTACCCAGATGCGCAAGGTGTCCCGCCTGCCCATCCTCTTCCTCACCTCTGCCGCCGACAGCGCAAACATTGTCATGGCCATGCAGATGGGCGGGGATGACCTGCTGGCAAAGCCCTTTGCACTGACGGTGCTGGCGGCAAAGGTGCAGGCCATGCTCCGCCGGGCCTATGACTTCGGCCCTGCCAACCGGCTTTTGGAGTGCGGCGGGGCGGTGCTGGATGTGGACAGCGGCACGGTGTCGGCGGGTACGCTGCGGGTGGAGCTGAGCAAAAATGAGCTGCGCATCCTCCAAATGCTCCTGGAGCACCGGGGGCAGGTGGTGCCCCGGGAGGCGCTGATGACCCGGCTGTGGGAGTCGGACAGCTTTGTGGACGAGAACACCCTGACGGTGAATGTCACCCGTCTGCGCCGCAAGCTGGCGGAGGCGGGGGTGTGCGACCTCATTCACACCCGCAAGGGCGTGGGGTATCTGGTGGAGGGATAGGGATGGTGCGGGCCTATTTGAAGCAGCGGCTGGGCATCCTGGCCCTCTGCCTGGGCTGGGGGACGGCGGCGGTGGCGATGACCGCCCTGTACCGTCTGCCCTGGGAGCCGCTGGGATACGGCATGGCCATCTGCCTGGCCCTGGGGGCTGTGGCCCTGGGGGTGGACGCCTGGCGCTTTGTAAGCCGGCACAGGGCGCTGGAGCGGGCCAAGGGGCAGCTGGAGCTGGCGGACTTTCCCCTGCCTGTTCCCCGCACCCTGCTGGAGGCGGACTATCAGCAGCTGGTGGATGGGGTGCGCCGCCACCGCAATCAGCTCCAGATGGAGCAGCGGGCCAAAGTGGCGGATATGCAGGACTACTACACCCTGTGGGTACATCAGATCAAGACCCCCATTGCCGCAGCCTATCTCCTCCTCCAGGAGCAGGGGGCGGGGAGCAGTCCGCTGGCGGGGGAGCTGGTGAAGATTGAGCAGTATGTGGAGATGGTGCTGGGCTACCTCCGCCTGGACAGCGAGGACACCGACTATGTCTTTGCCAGTGTGGAGATAGACCCCCTGGTGCGCCAGGTGGTGCGCAAGCTGTCCCGGCTGTTCATTCTCAGCCGCATCCGTGTGGACATTGAGGAGACGGGGTGGCAGGTGGTGAGCGACCGGAAGTGGCTGGCCTTTGTGCTGGAGCAGGTGTTCACCAACGCCATTAAATTTACACCCCCCGGAGGGCGTGTGTCCATCCGCCGGGAGGGGGAGTGCCTGGTGGTGGCGGACACCGGGGTGGGCATTTCTCCTGAGGACTTGCCCCGGGTGTTCGAGCGGGGGTTCACAGGGTGCAATGGACGGGCGCAGCAGAAGTCCACAGGCATTGGCCTATACCTGTGCCGCCGGGTGATGGAGCAGCTCAACCACAACATCACCCTGCAGGCCCAGGTGGGGGCGGGCACCACGGTGTACCTGGAGCTGGGGCGGCGCTGCACCGTGGTGGAGTGAGGGGGCGGACGCTCCCTTGAGCCTGGTGGGACGCCCCCGGAGCTTTCCAGCCCGCAGCCCGCTCCGCTCCTAGGGGGAGGGGCGGCGGGGTATGTGACAGGATTGTAAGGTACAGGGCCGGACTGTAAGCCAAAGCAATGGCAGGCAGTCCGGCCGTTGTGCTATACTCAGTCCTGTTAGGAGGAATGAAGTATGTCAAGATTGGAAGTACAGCACCTGCAAAAGGTGTATACCACCCGGTTCGGCGGCAATCAGGTGACCGCCCTGCGCAATGTCAGCTTCTCGGTGGAGGCCGGGGAGTATGTGGCCATCATGGGGGAGTCTGGCTCGGGCAAGACCACCCTGCTGAACATTTTGGCGGCGCTGGACCGCCCCACTGCCGGGGAGGTGTATCTGGACGGCAAGGCCCTCTCCCAGGTGCGGGAGAGGGATTTGGCCGCCTTCCGCCGGGCGCACCTGGGGTTTGTGTTCCAGGATTTCAACCTGCTGGATACCTTTTCTCTGCGGGATAACATCTACCTGCCCCTGGTGCTGGCGGGACGGCACCACCGTGAGATGGAGGCGGCCCTGACGCCCATCGCACAACAGCTGGGGATTGCCCAGCTTCTGGATAAGTACCCCTACGAGGTGTCGGGGGGACAGCGCCAGCGGGCGGCGGTGGCCCGTGCCCTCATCACCAACCCCCAGCTGATTTTGGCGGATGAGCCCACAGGGGCGCTGGACTCCCTGGCTGCGGACAGGCTGCTGGGTCTGTTTGGGGAGTTAAACGCCCAGGGGCAGACCATTGTGATGGTCACCCATTCGGTGAAGGCCGCCAGCCATGCCGGACGGGTGCTCTTCCTCCGGGATGGGGTGGTATACCACCAGCTCTACCGGGGGGAGGCCACCCAGGAGCAGCAGTTCCGCCGCATTGCAGATGCCCTTACGGTGCTTGCGGGAGGGGGCGGCGAGGATGCGTAACTTCTACCCCCGGATGGCCTTTCAAAACCTGGTGCGCAACGGCAGGTACTACGTCCCCTATCTCCTCTCCTGCGGGATGGTGGCGGCCATGTTCTATATCTGCTGTTACCTCAGCTGGAATGAGGGGGTGAGCAGCGCCAAGGGTGCGGCCTACTTGGAGACGATGATAGGGATGGGCGGCGTGGTGGCGGGAGGGTTTGCCGCCGTCATTCTCCTCTACGCCAACAGCTTTGTGATGCGCTGCCGCCGCAAGGAGCTGGGACTGTACAATGTGCTGGGCATGGGACGGCGGCACATTGCCTGGATGATGCTTTGGGAGAGCCTGTTTTGCGCTGTGGCCGCCATTGGCGGAGGGATTGCCGCAGGGGTGCTGCTGTCCAAGCTGATACTTCTCTTGCTGCTGCGCATCATACGCATGGATGTGCAGTTCGGCTTCTCGGTGAGCTGGCAGGGGGCGGCGGAGACGGCACAGCTGTTCGGCATACTCTTTGCCCTCACTCTGCTGTGGAACCTGGTGAGCCTGGCCCGCACCAAGACGGTGGAGCTGATGAAGGGCCAGCAGGTGGGCGAGCGGGAGCCGAAGGCCAAGTGGCTGTGGGCGCTGGTGGGGGTGGTGTGCCTGGCAGGCGGGTATGCCATGGCCATGCTCATCCAATCCCCGCTGGAGGCGCTCAGCTTCTTCTTTGTAGCGGTGGCGCTGGTGATTGCGGGCACCTACAGCCTGTTTACGGCGGGCACCATCGCCCTGTTGAAGCTTTTGCGGAGGAATAAGGGCTTCTACTACAAAACCCGCAACTTTACAGCGGTGTCCGGCCTGCTCTACCGCATGAAGCAGAATGCGGTGGGGCTTGCCAACATCTGCATTCTCGCCACCATGGTGCTGGTGACGGTGTCCACCCCCCTGACCCTCTACCTCACCATGGATTTCACGGTGGACGCCATCTATCCCTATGACATGGAGCTGGGATGGGAAACGGCGCAGGTGGCGGGGCAGGAGGAGGCGCGCCTGGCCCAGGTGGAGGAGCTTGTCACCGCCCAGGGGCGCACCGTGGAGTGCTGCTATGCCTACCACCGCAACTACGCCCTGTTTGTGCTGGAGGGGGATCGGCTTGAGCGGTGGCAGTTTATGGACGGGACGAATGATTTGGACCAGGTGGTCAATGTGAGCATCATGTCCGTCCAGGAGGCCAATGGGCTGCTGGGGCAGGATTTTTCCCTTCAGCCGGGGGAAACGCTGGTGTATGCCGACGCAATCCGCCTGCCCGAGGTCTTTACCCTGGAGGGTGTGACGCTGCGCTCGGTGGGCCAGGTGCATGAGGAGGGAGAGGCTGTGTTCGGCAAATTTGGCACAACCTTGGGCCTGCAAAGCGGAAAGGCGGTGCTCCTCCTGCACCCCCAGGATTTGGAGCAGCTGCTGGCTGGCCAGGCGGAGGCGAGCTACTTCAACCAGGAGTACCAGATTCAGATGAATTTGGACGGCGGCGAGGAGGAGCAGCTGGCCTGCATCCGTCAGGTGTTCTCCCAGATGGACGCCACGAGAACCAGTGTACGGCTGACGGGGGAACGGGAGATCAACGCCGAGTATGGCTTCTTCCTCTTCCTGGGCGTGTTCCTGGGGGTGCTGTTCCTGCTGGCTACGGTGCTCATCATCTACTACAAGCAGGTTTCGGAGGGGTATGAGGACCGGCGGCGCTATCAGATTATGGAGCAGGTGGGCATGAGCGAGCAGGAGGTGCGTGCCTCCATCCGCACCCAGGTGCTGCTGGTGTTCTTCCTGCCGCTGGCGGTGGCGGGGATACACATGGCCGCAGCCTTCCCCATGCTCTCCCGGATGCTCAGTCTGTTCCTGCTGGCGGGGACAGAGGTGATCTTCCCCCTGTGCATGGTGGGGACACTGCTGGTGTTCTGCCTGGTGTACGGCGCAGTGTACATCCTCACCGCACGCACCTACCGCAAGATTGTGCGCCGCTGAGGAGCGCAGAGGGACAGGGACTTCGTGACAGAACCACACACCCCGCAGCCATCTCCCTTTGGGGGCTGCGGGGTGTGCTGCGTTTTGTCAGAAACATGGGAAAAGGGCACCGCAAATGCGGTGCCCTTTGATTCCTTGGCGATTTGCTTACACAGCACGGGTGACCTTGCCGGAACGGAGGCAGCGGGTGCACACATAGACGTGCTTGGGAGTGCCATCCACCACAGCCTTCACGCGCTTGACGTTGGGCTTCCAGGGACGGTTGGAGCGGCGGTGGGAGTGGGACACCTGGATGCCGAAGGTCACGCCCTTGCCACAGAACTCACATTTGGCCATATCTACAAACCTCCTTGCTGGTTAAAATTCATTTGATAACTAGGCTAGCATACCAGAAATGTGAGGAAAAATCAAGTATAAATTTCTCCAATCGACTATTTTTTTTTGGCGCTGAATATGATAGAATAACGGATATGTACCGAATAGAGGCGGCCCGCTGGGGCAAGCTGAGAGGAGAGATACATCCTATGGCAAGCAAGAAGGGAATCAAGCTGGGTACCCTCATTGACACCTTTGGTCTGGAGGTGCTGCTGGAGCAGGAGGGATACCGGGAGCGGGAGCTGACGGTGGAGGATGTCAACCGCCCGGGATTACAGATGACGGGGTATTTTGACTACTTCGACGAGCACCGGCTGCAGCTCATTGGCCTGGTGGAGACTTCCTATCTGGAGGGGGTCAGCTCGGAGGAGCGGCGGCGGGTGTTTGACAAGCTGCTCTCCTACGACATTCCCGCCCTCATGCTCGCCCGCGGTCTGGAGCCCTTCCCCGAGTGCGTGGAAATGGCCAAGCTGCACCACAAGGCGCTGCTGCGCTCTCAGGAGAACACCGCCGACATCATGAGCAACATGATCTCCTATCTGCGCCTGGCCCTCTCGCCCACCATCACCCGCCACGGCGTGCTGGTGGAGGTGTACGGCGAGGGCGTGATGCTGATGGGAGAGTCGGGCATCGGCAAGAGCGAGACGGCCATTGAGCTGATTAAGCGCGGGCACCGGCTCATTGCAGACGATGCGGTGGAGCTGCGCCGGGGTCTGAACAACAAGCTGTTCGGCACCGCCCCGGAACTGATCCGCCACTACATGGAGCTGCGGGGCATCGGCGTGGTGGATGTGCGCCGTCTGTTCGGTATGTCTGCGGTGAAATTTGAAAGCTCGGTGGATATGCTCATCAACCTGGAGATGTGGAAGGACGGTGCGGTGTACGACCGGCTGGGGGCGGATGAGTGCTTTACCACCCTGCTGGACGTCAAGGTGCCCACCCTCACCATTCCGGTGAAGCCGGGGCGCAACCTGGCGGTCATCATTGAGGTGGCGGCCATGAACAACCGCAACAAAAAAATGGGCCACAATGCGGCCCTGGAATTTGCCCGGCAGGTGGATGCGCACATCGACAGCCAGGTCAACGGCATGGGCTGAGGCAGCCCTGCCATCATCCCCGGCACAGCCGGAACCCATTGGAGGTAACCCAATTATGTGTGGAATTGTTGGATATGTAGGCGATCAGCAGGCCGCTCCCGTCCTGTTGGACGGGCTGGCCCGTCTGGAATACCGGGGGTATGACTCTGCCGGTGTGGCGGTGTTTGGCGACCAGGGGCTGGAGGTGGCCAAGGCCAAGGGGCGGCTCCAGGTGCTCTCCGATTTGATTGATGGGGGACGGGCCATCCACGGCAATGTGGGCATTGGACACACCCGCTGGGCCACCCACGGCGCACCCTCCGACGTCAACTCCCACCCCCATATGAGCCGCAGCGGCCGCATTGCGGTGGTGCACAACGGCATCATTGAAAATTACGCCGAGCTCAAGGCCTTTTTGATGGGAGAAGGGGTGGAGTTTGCCTCTGAGACGGACACCGAGGTGGTGGCCCACCTCATCGAGTACTTCTACAAGAAGGACAACGGCGACCTGCTCTCTGCGGTCAACCGGGTGCTCCACCGTCTGGAGGGCGCCTATGCCCTGGGCATTCTCTCTGCGGATGACCCCGACCAGCTCATTGCCGTGCGCAAGGACAGCCCCCTCATTTTGGGCGTGGGGCAGGGGGAGAACTTCCTGGCCTCCGACGTCACCGCCATTTTGCGCTACACCCGTGAGGTCATCTATCTGGAGGACGGGGAGATGGCCCTGCTCACCCCCCAGGGCGTGCGCTGCTTCGACCACCTGATGCGCCCCATCGAGAAGGCGCTGTGCCATGTGGACTGGGAGATTGATGCGGCGGAAAAGGGCGGCTACGAGCACTTTATGTTCAAGGAAATCATGGAGCAGCCCGACGCCATCCGCCGGACGGTGTCCCCCCGTATCAAGGACGGACGGGTGCATTTTGAGGACTTCGGCCTGTCCGACCAGGACATTCGGGAGATGAGCAGGATGTATATCGTGGCCTGCGGCTCCTCCTACCATGTGGGGATGGTGGGCAAGTACAACCTGGAGCGGATGCTCCGCCGTCCCGTGGAGGTGTCCCTGGCCTCCGAATTCCGCTATATGGACCCCATTGTGGATGAAAAGACCCTGGTGGTGGTCATCAGTCAGTCCGGTGAGACGCTGGACACCATGGCTGCCCTGCGGGAGGCCAAGCGTTTGGGGGCCAAGGTGCTCTCCATCGTCAATGTGATGGGCTCCTCCATCGCCCGGGAGTCGGATGTGGTGCTGTACACCTGGGCTGGGCCGGAGATTTCCGTTGCCACCACCAAGGCGTACAGCACGCAGCTGGCTGTGCTGGACCTGCTGGGCCTGTATTTCGCCCAGCGCCTGGGCACCCTGCCGGAGGAGGAGTACCAGGCCATTCTGGACAGCCTGCTGCACCTGCCTGAGCAGATCGAGCAGGTGCTGGAGCAGCGGGAGCAGATTCAGTACCTGGCCTCCCAGTTCTTCAACCACAGCTCGGTGTTCTTCATCGGGCGCAACTGCGACTACGCCCTGGGTCTGGAGGGGTCGCTGAAGCTCAAGGAAATCTCCTATATTCACTCCGAGGCCTATGCCTCCGGCGAGCTGAAGCATGGCACCATCTCCCTCATTGAGGAGGGCACGCTGGTGATTGCCCTGGCCACCTACGCCAAGCTCTTTGACAAGGCTGTGAGCAATGTGGTGGAGGTGCGCACCCGGGGTGCAGAGGTGCTGGCCCTCACCACGGAGGATCACCGGGCGGATATGGAGGGCATCGGCGCTGCCGGTGTGGTCACTGTGCCCCACAGCCACCCTGTGGTGCTCCCCTCCCTGGGCGTGGTGCCCCTGCAGCTGTTTGCCTACTATGTGGCGCTGATGCGCGGGTGCGACATTGACAAGCCCCGCAACCTGGCCAAGAGCGTCACGGTGGAGTAAAGCATGAGAAAAAACACCTCCTGTCCGGGGTTTTGGACAGGAGGTGTTTTGTTTGCGGCGAAACGGCTGTGTGCCGGGGAGGGGGTTAGGCTTCGGCGGCTGTCAGGCCGGTTCCCGCCGGGGCTTGTTGGGTCAGAGCCCTGTGCATCACAACCATACAGGCGAGAATCACCAGGAGAAACACCGGCAGCAGGGCGGCGGAACTGTGGTCGGCAATCAACCCGAAGCAGGGGGGCATGAGCAGGGTGCCCATGTAGGCGCTGGCCATCTGAACCCCAATCATGGCCTGGGAATGCTGTGGGCCGAAGTGGTAGGGGGTGGAGTGAATGATGCAGGGGTAGATGGGTGCGCAGCCCAGACCAATGAGCAAAAGACCGGCCAGGCAGAGGGCCTGCCCGCCGGGGAGGAAGAGTGCGAGAATGCCCAGGCCCGTCAGCAGCTGACCCAGGCGTATCATCTGGGCGTCGTGGAACTTCATGGTGAGAAATCCAGACACGGCCCGTCCGGCGGTGATGCCGATGAAGAACATCCCGGCATAGCTGGCGGCGGTCTCTGAGGGGATGGACTTGACCAGCGTCATATAGCTGCTGGCCCAGAGAATCACGGTCTGCTCCAGGGCGCAGTAGCAGAAAAAGCAGAGCATGACCTCCTTTGCCCCGGGCAGACGGACAATCTGGCGGAGGGGGAGCGCCCCGGGCGCGCTGGTCTGCTGGGAGGGTGCTCCCTGTCTCCTCCGCCAGAGGGGGAGGGAGAGCACCAGCACGGCGGTGAGGGCGATTTGGATGCAGGCAATCATCCGGTAGCCCCCATTCCAGCCAGCCCCCTGGGTGAGGGCGTAGCCCATCAGGTAGGGACCGGCGGTGGCGCCAACCCCCCACATACAGTGCAGCCAGCTCATGTGCTGGCTTTTGTAATGGAGGGCCACATAGTTGTTCAGGGAGGCGTCCACACTCCCCGCCCCCAGGCCGTAGGGGACTGCCCACAGGCACAGCACCCAGAAGGAGCGGCTCAGGGAGAAGCCCAGCAGGGACACGGCGGTCATCCCCACGCTGATGGCGGTGACAGTGCCGGTGCCCAGCGCTTTGGTCACACGGTCGCTTTGCAGGCTGGAGGCAATGGTGCCTGCGGCGATAATCATGGAGATGATACCGGCGTAGGAGATGGGCACCCCAAACGCCTGGTGCATACTCAGCCATGCAGCTCCCAGCAGGGAGTCGGGCAGGCCCAGACTGATGAAGGCCAGATAGATGATGGGCAGGAGCAGCTGGAGCAAGGCGGATTCCTCCTTTTTCCCGGCGCAGGTGGCGGGAAGTCATGATTTTTGAGAAAATAAAACCGGCGGCCCCTATTGGGGCCACCGGTTCGCAGAGCTGACGCTCGTATGGCGGAGTGGGAGGGATTCGAACCCTCGGACAGCTTTTGACTGTCACACGATTTCCAATCGTGCTCGTTATGACCACTTCGATACCACTCCAGATGGAATCGCCGGATGAACCGGTCAAACCACGAAGGCTATTATATCAGCTTTTTGAGAAATGTCAACCCCAAATTACGATTTTTTTCGCAAGGCCGCCGGACATCTGGGGCGGCCCTGTTTTGCCGGGGCGGGCAGGAAAAAGGTGTTGACAGCCGGGGAAAAATGTGGTATGTTGACATGGAAAAAGGTTGATAGAGGCGCAGTGCGGATGAGTATCCGGCGGAGGGGACACCCTGCGAACCCGGAGAAGGGCCAAACTGCCGAAACCGACCGCCGGGTACGGCGGACGAGTTGGGCATGGGAAGAAGATTTCCATGACTCCTGCCCCACATGGGGCAGAGGCGCTATCGATGATAACTTGACATGGCCCCGGCTGGGTTCAGGAAAGGTTGCATCGATGGATGCAGCCTTTTTTAGTATCCAGAAAAGTGAGGAATGTGTTGTGCAAGAACAGAGTGGAAACCACAGTGTACAGGAGCTTTCGTCAGAGCAGACGGAGCTTCGCCGTGAGGTGGGGCTATTTGGCGGCATTTCAGTGCTGGCCGGCATTATGATTGGCTCGGGCATTTTCTACATCGGCGGCATTGTGCTCCAGCGCAGCGGCATGAGCCTGGGGCTGGCCCTGCTGGTGTGGCTGGTGGGCGGATTGGTGACGCTGATGAGCGGAATCTGCTATGCTGAGCTGGGCGCTATGATGCCCAAGGCGGGGGGAAGCTATGTCTATCTGCGGGAGGCCTACGGGGAGCGGGTGGCCTTTATGAGCGGATTTTCCAGCTTTGTCCTGGGGTCGTCCGGCTCCAATGCCGCCCTGGGGGTGGCCTTTTCCAGCGCCATTGCCAGTATGCTGCCGGGCAGCGGGTTTGCCCAGAGTGATGTGGCCCAGAAGGGGCTGGCCATCGCCATGATTTTGCTGCTCACCGCCATCAACGTCTACGGGGTGAAGCTAGGCAGTGTGGTGCAGAACATCTTTTTGGTGCTCAAGCTGCTGCCCATCATCCTCATCCTGGTGTGCGGCCTGGTGATGGGGGAGCAGACCCCGCAGCTGTCCATTGTGCCCCAGTCCAACCCCGGGGTATTTGCCATGCTGGGCATGGTGGCCTACGGCGTGGTGGCCACCATGTGGGCCTATGAGGGATGGACCAACCTCAACGGGCTGGCTGAGGAAATCAAAAAGCCCAAGCGCAACCTGCCCATGGCCATCATCATCGCCATCTCCAGCATCACAGTGCTGTACATCCTGTTCAACTTCGCCGTCTACCGGGTTGTGCCCTACGACACGGTGCTGGACATGGTGGAGCAGGGCAACTATTACCTGGGCACGGAGGCTGCAAATATGCTGTTTGGCAAGGCTGGCGGCGTGATTGTGGGCTCGGCTATGGTGCTGGCCATCTTCAACTCCCTCAACGGCTGCATTATGGCCTTCCCCCGCACCTATTACGCCATGGCCAAGGATGGCGCCTTCTTCAAGGCCATGGCCAAGCTCCACCCCACCCACAAGACCCCGGTGAACGCCCTGATTGGCTCTGCTGTGGTGTCCATCCTGCTGGTGTGCGCCCGTGATTTGAGCCAGCTGACCAGCCTGGTGGCCTTCAGCTCCATGGTGTTCAACGGCCTGACCTTCTATGCCGTCATCCGCCTGCGCAAGAAGTATCCCACCATGGAGCGGCCCTACAAGGTCATCGGCTATCCGGTGATGGTGATTCTCATCTGCCTGATTATGGTGGGTCTGATGGTGAACACGCTGGTGGAGGACCCCATGACCTCTCTGATTGGTCTGCTGGTGCCCGCCGCCGGTCTGCTGCTCTACGAGTGTGTCTTTAAGAAGAACCGGATGAACAGGGAGGAGATTTGACATGGCATACACGGTACTCTACAACGGAAAAATTTACATGGGCCGGGACAGCTTCGCCCAGGCTATGCTGATTCAGGACGGGCGCATCGTCGCCCTGGGCAGCGACCAGAGCATTCTGGCCTGTGCCCCGGTAGAGGCCCAGCGGTATGACGCCTGCGGGCGCACCGTGGTGCCGGGGTTCAACGACTCCCACCAGCATTTGCGCTCGGTGGGGGAGCTGCTGGGCAGTGTCCAGCTGTTGGGCGCAGCCAGCATTGCAGAGGTGAAGGAGCGGGCCCGGGCCTTCATCGAAAAAAACCGCCCCCAGCCGGGCAGCGTGATTTACGGCATGGGGTGGAACCAGGACTATTTCACCGACGAGCAGCGTCTGCTCACCTGTGCAGACCTGGACGAGATTTCCACGGAACACCCCATTGTGTTCGAGCGGGCCTGCGCCCACATTCTGGTGGCCAACACGGCGGCTATGGAGCGGGCGGGGATTACGCCGGACACCCAGCCGCTGGAGGGCGGGGCCATTGACCGGGATGCACAGGGGAGGCTGACGGGTATTTTCCGTGAGAACGCCTGTCAGCAGATTCTCTCCATCCGTCCCGCCCCCTCGGTGGAGGAGGTGGCCAAGTCCCTCCGTCTGGCCATGGATTACGCCGCCCAGTGCGGCATTACCTCCGTGCAGACCATGGATTTGCGCCCTGGCGACTGGAGGGTGACGCTGGAGGCCTATGAGCGGCTCCAGCAGGACAATCCCACCCTGCGGGTGTACCACCAGTGCAATTTTATGGAGCCGGAGGGGTATCAGGCGTTTTTGGATGCGGGCTACCGCACCGGCACCGGGGACAGTTACAACCGGATTGGCCCCCTCAAGGTGTTCCTGGACGGCAGCCTGGGCGCGCGCACAGCGCTGATGCGCGCCCCCTACCAGGACGACCCCAGCACCCGGGGGATTGCCACCATGAGCGGGGAGGAGTTTCAGACCATGGTGAAGATGGCCGCCGCCCACGGCTGTCAGGTGATTGTCCACGCCATCGGGGACGGCGCAGTTGAGCTGGCGCTGGACGGCTATGGCACCGTGTGCCACAACGGGGAAAACCCCCTGCGGCACGGGGTGGTACACTGTCAGATCACCGACCTGCCCCTGCTGCACCGCTTTGCCCAGCAGGACATCCTGGCCCTGGTGCAGCCCATTTTCCTCCACTACGATATGCAGGTGGTGGAGCAGCGTGTGGGCCAGCCCCTGGCCTCCACCAGCTACGCCTTTGAGACCATGCGCAAGCTGGGCGTGTCCCTGAGCTTTGGCACCGATTCCCCCATTGAGGATATGAATGCCATTGACAACCTCTATTGCGCAGTCACCCGCAAGAACCTCAACGGCGGCCCGGAGGGCGGGTTCTATCCCCAGGAGCGGATGGACATCTATGACGCAGTGGATGCCTACACCGTGGGGAGCGCCTATGCCAGCTTTGAGGAGCATTGCAAGGGCAGATTGCTGCCGGGCTACTACGCAGACCTGGTGGTGCTCAGCGAGGATATTTTCACCATGAACCCCGATGAGCTGAGAAAGACCAAGGTGGAGGCAACCATGGTGGGCGGCCGCTTTGTCTACCAGCGTACCTGAGGCGGAAATACCTGATTTTCCTCCTGAAAGACAGAATATATGCCCCCGGACTGGAGTGTGGAAGCTCCGGTTCGGGGGCTTTGCTGCTTTGTGGGGTGAGAACACCGCAAAAGGCCTGGGAAACGGGGGGTTCAGTCCTAAGAAAAGCACCGCAATCCTGATACGCTGTGTATCAAAACTGCGGTGCTTATTTGGCGGAGTGGGAGGGATTCGAACCCTCGGACAGCTTTTGACTGTCACACGATTTCCAATCGTGCTCGTTATGACCACTTCGATACCACTCCAAAGGCCGACGTATGGCGGTCAGTGTTCCTTATTATACTGATTTTCAGCCAAATGTCAAGCCCTATTTTTTCTGGATGTGGAGGCGGGTCTGCGGGCGGAGCGGGCGGGGCGTTTTTCACGCCTGGGGATATGGGGGGCACGGGGAGTGGACTGCTGCTCCAGCCACTGGCGCAGCAGATAGAGGGCCTCTGGGGAGAGCAGGAGGAGGGCGGCCAGATTGGGCAGCGCCAGCAGGGCGTTGAAAAAGTCCACCAGCTCCCACACTGCGCCCAAATCGCCCACTGCCCCGAAGAGGATGCACAGGGGGAAGGCCAGGCGGTAGAGCAGTCTGGCGAAGGGGTGGGGGGCCAGGGTGTCCAGTCCCCGCTGGCCGTAGAAGCCGGAGCCCACCAGGGAGGTGAAGGCAAAGAGGATGAGGCTGACGGAGATGACCCAGGTGCCCGCCTGCCCAAACAGGGTGGAAAAGCTGGCGGCCACCAGGGGCGCACCCAGCAGATGGGTGGGAATGGGCTGGCCCTGTTCCAGCAGGGCCAGGGCCTCCTGGGGCTGATACAGGCCGGAGGTGAGGATGACCAGGGCGGTGACGGTGCAGATGAGCAGGGTGGACACCCCCACCTCGAAGATGCCCCACATACCCTGCCGGGCGGGATGGTCCACATCGGCGCAGGCGTGGGCGATGGAGGACACCCCCAGACCGGCCTCGCTGGTGAACACCCCCCGGGCCACCCCGTAGCGCAGAGCAGCGCCCATGGCATATCCCCCCGCCACTGCCTTGGGGGCGAAGGCGTAGGTGACAATCTGCTCCAATGCCTGGGGCACGGCGGACCAGTGAAAGAGAATCACCGCCAGCCCGCACCCCAAAAAGAGCAGCGCCATCACGGGCACCAGCAATTCGCTCAGCCGGGCGATGCGGCGGATGCCCCCTGCCAGCACCACGGCGGTGATGAGGGCCAGCACAATCCCCACTGTCCTGGGGGACACCCCGGTGGCGGCGTTGAGGGCGGTGGCGATGGAATTGGACTGGGCCAGGGTGCCTCCCACCAGGGTTTCGCACACCAGAAAGAGGGCGTACAGCTTTGCCAGTCCGGGCAGATGCAGACCCAGGCGGATGTACTCCATGGGGCCGCCCCGCCACTGTCCGTCGGGGCCGCGCTCCCGGTGGCGCACCGCAAGGAGCTTTTCTGCGCACCCGGTCATCATGCCCAGCAGGGCGGAAATCCACATCCAGAACACCGTGCCCGGCCCGCCGTAGAAGATGGCGGCGGCCACCCCGGCAATGGAGCCGGTGCCAATGGTGGCGGCCAGGGCGGTGGACAGGGCCTGCAGGGGGGTGACTGCTGCCGGGTCACACTCCTTGGAGCGGGGGCGGAGCAGTGCGCCCACGGTGCTGCGCCACCACACAGGCAGGCCGAAGAGCTGGAAAAATCCCGTGCGCAGAGAGTAATATCCCCCCACCAGTATACAGGCGGCCAAAATGGGGCCGCCCCACAGCAGGGCGCTGAAGTGCGAGAAAAAAGCCATGTCCACATCCCTCCTGGTGCAAGGGTATGCGGACATGGCTGTTGCGTATGCCGGGGGTCAGGTGCGGCTCTGCGCCAGAGCGGCATAGGCGGTCACAGGCTTTTGGACCAGCTTGATGAGCACAAATTCAATGGGGGCCAGCAGGAGATTCTGCCCTAGCCGGGGGAGGAGCAGACCCAGGTAGCTGCTGCCGTAGAGCAGGTGAATCCAAAAGGTGGTGACAAACAGGCTGATGACGAAGTTGTTCACCGCCACCGCCAGGGCGATGTGCAGCCAGCCGGTGTTCCGGCGGTACAGGCACAGGCCGAATACCAGCCCTGTGAGGGCGGTGGACAGGGTGAAGCCGGGGAAGTAGGGGCCGATGGGGAAGAGGATAGCGCCCAGGAAGTCCGCCAGTCCCCCTGCAATCAGGCCCCACACAGGGCCGAAGAGCATACCGCACACAGCCAGGGGGAGGAAGGCCAGGCCGATTTTCAAAAACGGGGTGGAGATGGAGCAGAAGCGGGAGAGGACAATCTCCACCGCCACCAGCAGGGCCACTTGCATCATGGTTTTCAGGTTGGATTTCATAACAGGGTTCCTTTCTTGTGCTCAGCGGGTGAGGCCGAAGGCGGCGCGCACCGGGCCGGTGATATAGAGGGAGCCGAAGGCACACACCAGTCCGTTGGGGCCGGCCAGTTCTTGCGCTGCTGCAACCCCCTGGGGGATGGTGTCTGCGGTGTGGATGGGGCAGGGGCAGTCCTGTAGGTGCCGGGCCAGGTCCTGGGCGGACAGTGCCCGGGGGCATGGGGGGGTGACGGTGACAAAGGCGGCGGCAAGAGGGGCCACTAGGCGGCACACCTGGGGGTAGTCCTTATCTTCCAGCACACCCAGGAGAAACACGGCCTTCTGGTTGGGGAAGTAGCGGCGCAGGTTATCCGCCACCGTCTGTGCGCACTGGGGATTGTGCCCCCCATCCACAAGGAACCAGGGGTTGCGCCCCAGCACCTCAAAGCGGCCGGGCCACCGGGTTTGGGCAAGGCCCTGGCAGATGGCCTGGTCGGAGATGGGGAAGCGGGGGCGGAGGGCCTCCACGATGCCCAGCACCACCGCCGCATTGTGCCGCTGGTGTTCGCCCAGCAGAGGCAGGCGGAGGGGGAGGCCGTTCCACTCCAGCACCTGACCCTCCAGCGTGTCCTGCTGGAGTCGGAGGCTTTGGGGGGTGGCAATGCGGAGGGGCACGCCCTGCCGTCGGCACACCGCCTCCACCACCTGGGTGACCCCCGCCTCCTGCTGGTAGAGCACCACCTGACAGCCCGGCTTGATGACGGCGGCCTTCTCTGCGGCGATGGCCTCCACGGTATCCCCCAGGTATTGGGTGTGGTCCAGTCCAATGTGGGTGATGGCTACCACCTCGGGGGCGGGGATGGCGTTGGTGGAGTCCAGCCGCCCGCCCATGCCCGCCTCCAGCACCACGAATTGACAGCCCGCGCGGCGGTAATATTCCAGGGCGATGCAGGTGACCAGCTCGAATTCGGTGGGCGGGTCGTCCATGGTGTGGGCGTGGCGGGCCACCGTCTGGGTCACTGCCGCCAGCTCCTCGTCCGTGATTTCCGCCCCGTCCACCCGCATACGCTCGTGGAAGCGGTGGAGATAGGGGGAGGTGTACAGTCCGGTGGTGTATCCGGCGGCGGTGAGGATGGCGGCGGTCATGGCGGCGGTGGAGCCCTTGCCGTTGGTGCCCACGATGTGGATGAACTTGAGCGCCCGCTCCGGGTGGCCCAGCCGCTCCAGCAGAGCGCAGGTGCGGGACAGACCCGGACGGCTGCCCAGCCAGGATGTGCTGTGGATGTAGGACACAGCCTCCTGACCGGTGGTGATTACGGGGGATGGGTGCATAAAAAAACCTCCTTCTGGCGGGCAGTCCCAGGGTGGGATGATGCCGCACAGAGGAGGGGAAAGGGCGCACATGGGCGCAGTCGCTCCGTAAGATGCGGCAGCGGGATGCGGAGGGCGCACTGCAAGCGGCTGGCTTTTCGTCCGGCGGACAACTCCCCGTCCCGCCGGCACTGGCCCCATACCGGGGACAACACACGCGCTCCTACTCTGCCTGTCTGGCAACAGTGTACCCCATTGCCGCAAAAAACGCAAGAGGGGGCGGGGGGAGAATTCAAATTCACAGAAAGTTACACAAATCCCCCTTGCGAGCGGGGAAAAATCGTGGTATACTCTAGTGCATATCAGACAGATGGTCTGCACCCAGAGAGGAGGTGCCCGCCGTGGCGAAAAAGGGGAGTGCGCAGATTGCATCCAATCGGAAAGCGTTCCACGATTACTTCATCGAAGATAAGTTTGAGGCGGGCATCGAGTTGGCGGGCACGGAGGTCAAATCCATCCGGCAGGGCAATGTGAACCTGAAGGACGCCTTCTGCGGGGTCAAGGACGGGGAGATGTTCCTGTATGGTATGCACATCTCTCCCTATGAGAAGGGGAACATCTTCAACAAAGACCCCCGGCGCACCCGGAAGCTGCTGCTCCACAAGCGGGAGATTTGGAAGCTCCAGGCCAAGGCCCAGCAGGACGGATACGCCATTGTGCCGCTGTCCCTCTACTTCTCTGGCCCCCGGGTAAAGGTGGAAGTGGCCCTGGCCCGAGGGAAAAAGCTGTATGACAAGCGTGAGGCGGCCGCCAAGCGGGATGCCAAGCGGGAGATGGACCGCCTGTCCCGCGGCCGTTACTGATGACATCGCATTGCATAAAGGAGTGTTTGTTCCATGGCTCAAAACCCCATTGTCACCATTGAGATGGACAACGGCGGCCTGATCAAGGCCGAGCTGTATCCCGAGGTGGCGCCCAATACCGTCAACAACTTCATTGCTCTGGTCAACCAGGGCTTTTACAACGGCCTGATTTTCCACCGGGTGATCCCCGGCTTCATGATTCAGGGCGGCTGTCCCGAGGGCTCCGGCATGGGCGGCCCCGGCTATAGCATCAAGGGCGAGTTTGCCCAGAACCGGTTCCAGAACAATCTGGCCCACGACCGTGGGGTGCTCTCCATGGCCCGTTCCATGCGTCCCGACTCTGCCGGCAGCCAGTTCTTCATCATGGTGGAGAAGGCCCCCCATCTGGACGGCGCCTATGCCGCCTTCGGCAAGGTGCTGGAGGGGATGGAGGTGGCAGACGCCATCGTGAACGCCAAGCGGGACTATAACGACCGTCCCCTGAGCGAACAGCGGATGAAGTCGGTCACTGTGGACACCTTCGGGGTGGACTATCCCCAGCCGGAGAAGGTCTGAGGACTGTCGAATTGATTTGCACACCTGCCCCCGGCGGCCCAGCCGCCGGGGGCGCCCGGAACATCTGTCTCCCATGGGGGCGTACTGGTTTCGACGGGGGTGCGGAAGCAGGAATAGCGAGCGGATGCGCCCAGCATCCTAAAAATGGGCAATTATAAATTAAAGAACAACGATAACGTCGTTCTCGCCGCTGCTTAATGCGGCCGTCTCCCACGGAAGGGCCACGAGCTGTGGGGGGCGTCAAATCAGTGGCGTCCGTGCGTTCGGAAAGAGTTGACCGTTCCACGCATTATGACTCTACCAACCCGTTGAGTGTGGCGCTTCACGCTGCGGGAAGGGAATGTAAATAACCGCCTGCGCTCGGAGAGGTTCCTGTGGAAGTGCTTTCGGACAGGGGTTCGACTCCCCTCGCCTCCACCAAAAAATGGCAAGCCCCGCAAGGGGCTTGCCATTTTTATGGATCCGGCCCTGTCCGTTGCAGTTAAAAAT
>CALXDR010000007.1 GCA_944387115.1 uncultured Oscillospiraceae bacterium | reverse complement strand
CACATACGGGAAAATCAGATTGGAGAACAGCACCAGCACCAGCGGCACAAACAGGCCCACCCCTCTGCTCCACGCCTGCAGCCCCACCAGATAGGCCGCCTCCAGCCACATGGCCCCTGTCAGCAGAAAGCACAGCTCCAGGCAGAGCATATCCGCCCCGTCCACCGTCCCGAGGATGGCGTTGAACAGCACATCTGTCCCCACCTTCCCCACTGCAATCATCCCGAAATACTGGTACAAATCCCGCTTTTGCGCCCAAAATACCCGCTCTCTGTTGCCGCCTCTCAGCTCATAGCACAGCATGGAGCGATGCTGCCCGCACCGTGTGGTGAGCAGGAGCACCACAAACAGCGACAGGGCAATGTTGATGACCAGCAGCATCAAAGAAAACTTCCCCCTATCTTCCAGATAAGGAGCAGCTATCTTCTGCACAGCGGCGGAGATGCCCTGCGCAACATCACTGCCCGCCGTGAAAAAGAGCAGCAGCAGATTCACAGCAGAGGTTTTTATCGCAGCTTCCTTCATCTTACACCGCTTTGCCCCTGAGGCAAATTCCTCCCTTCTTCAGCGAGAAATACAACCAAACCCCCGAAAGGATGCAGCCCACGCTCTCATAGACCACAAACGCCGGGAGCAGGTACGGCTTGAGCTGATTGACCTTCACAAAATCAATCCCCAGTGCGAAAATCAGCACCCCAATATGCAAGGCAACCACAATCAGCATGGAGAAAAACCGGCTGCACCCCAAAGAGAGGAACACATACAGCAGCAGGGTGCAAAACAGATAAAAGATGGACAGCCGGACCAGGACGTGGAGGATATATCCCCCCCAGTTCATCTCAAGTCCAATGGCCCAGGCCACCGCCAGGTGGCACACCACCACATACAGCGCACACAAGAAGGAAACGACAATGCTCCGCTCCAAAACCTGTTGGAATACGCGCTCCCGCATCCTCACCAGCAGCTCCGGTGTTTCAATCCACAGCATCTGGGAATAAATCACGGGAATGCCGTAGATCATTCCGCACCAGATATATCTTTGCATGTGATCCAAGTACTTCTCAAAAAATTCCCCCAGCGTGCCATCAATTGTCTGGTAGGTGCAGACATCATACCCCATATACGCAGCCAACAGGGCCGTGACAACAGCTGATAGAATGACCAATCGCCGTTTGCTCATAGATAATTCCCTTCCAGCTTCCTCACGCTGATCCGCCACAGCGTCCACGCAGCCACACAGAACATCCCCATACTCAAGAGCAGTGCGTACAAATCCATTTCATAAAATACATTGAACATCCGGAACACCAAGGTCAGGTATGTGAAGGGCACAGTGATATCCACGATCAAATACGGAAAATTCAGTACATTGGCCAGGGTGCTCCCAATCAGCATCGGCACAATGGCAAAGGCCAAAATGGGGAACACCTGCATGAAGTACCGGTTTTGAATCCAGCAGGCACACGCCGCACCTATGGTGTTGATGCACACACAGTAGAAGAGCATCACCGTGTACACCAGCACAATCAGCCCCAGGCAGCCGGCCACGCCGAGGGGCTCGCTGGATATTTGATAGTACAGAGTATCCGCCCCGCCCACCGCAAAGGCCCCCGCCAGCTGAAGGAGCATCACCAGGCCCAGCACAGTGGCCAGGTAAAGGGTCTGTGCAGCGAGCAGCTGTCCGCTGTACCGTCTGTACCCGCACCTGGACACAATGCAATTGCCGTACCCATCTTCCCTCTGCGTGAAAAACTCAGAGGTCACAAAAATTCCAATCCAAGCAAACAATACCAGCACATAGGCGTAAAATTCATCCGCCATGTTGTAAAAGGAAAAAAAGAATCGGAAGCCATTGTAGCTCTCCACAAAATCGCGCATTGCCTCCAAGTTGAGGTCCTCCGCTTCCGTGGACAGCTGGTAGAGCAGCTCCATTTTATCCAAATAGGTGAGATAATAGCTCACCCCTGTAATCACCAGGACGGCCACCAGCAGGACGGCTGTGCGGCTTGAGCGCAGATACCGCTTGTATGTTTCTCCTATCATAGCTTCACACCTTTCCCCATAAAACCTGGGGCATTTGGAGCACACCACCCCTCTGCATCCAACTCCCCCGTTCCCTCAAGGCATACAAGTGGGCGGCAGCTGAATCCCTACCTGTCCCTTTGAATGCCAAAAGGGAAAAACTGATAATTTGCCCTGAGTTTTGCTATCCTGAATATAGCATATCACTCTTTGCTTTGTCAACTATATTTAAAATTTTTAAAAGAATCACATTTTATTTGTTAGTTTTTATCTAAAACGGAACAATCCACCCCGTTTTTTCTTTTTTCAGATGTAACCCCAATGGGGCGTGTACCGCCACCCCGCTCGTCCCGTGGTGGCGGCAGGCTCCCCTGCCCAGCGGCACCCCACAAAAAACCAGGCGCCTTGCTGTCACCTAAGGCACCTGGTCTCTGTTCATCCGCTGTGACGCAGGCTTCGGCGTTTCCTCAACGCAGATGCCCGGTATTTCCTATTCCCTGTCCCCCGTTTTATCTAAAATCCCCCTGGCAACCACTCTGCCAGGGGGATTGCTCCGATTCATCGGACGCCTTCTTCACGCCACTTCACACGCCCCACGCATCACACAACGCTCCACCATAGAGGTGATACAGTGCCGCTAACATAAATGCTCTTTTAGTCACGCTCAACAGCATGGTGCTCTAAAATCAATTCGTCTGAAATGCGCTGATAAAATTTAGAACTGTCTACATGAGACCAGGGGGAGCCTGGGCGGTGTGTGATTTGGACAAGCCAACTGGCCGGAACACTTCCGTATCTCCGAAGTGTGTTATCAATGGAAAACAGCTTCTCTGCACCATCTTTGGCAAACAAGATACGACTTCTCGCAGGCAATTCTTTGACGCCGGCTTGGACATCGGCACTGGAAATGCCGTCCACAGGGCGCACATACTGCATACCACTTCGCTTGTAGGTTTGATATACACTATCCACAACAGGACCATGGGTAAATGCATAAATCTTATCCTCAAACAAGCGCCCACGATAATCGCACAGATAATCAGCATAGGCAAAATACACGAGCTTTTCCAGGGAAAGATGGGTGCATTTCACCTTTGAAAGAATGTAGGAAGCCACATCCAGCCCCGTTAACACCCGCCCCGCTTCAATCTTCGCAGAAAACTCTTTTGCAGACTTGGTACATGCCACCCCCTCGAAGAACGGGTCATAGGCACCCACCGATTCCCAGGACTCTGACTCCGTTTCAATCAGATGGGTTGAGAGCGGAACATCCTTACCGCAATTACGCTGAATCTCCCCCATGATTTCCGCTATCGCCTCGCTATTGAGCAGCTCACCCTCAGTGATATCCAGTGCCACACGCGTACCGTCGGTATACGAACTGCTCATGATAATATAATGTCTAGCCATGGGTAATTCCCCCTTCCTTACTTTCTCTTTCCCAAGTCGTATATTCCTGCTTATACTTTTTGTGAGATGCAAAATTACACTGGACATCACACCGATTCCAAATTTGCAGTTCCCAGGGGAACGTCCGATTATTTTCCTTAAAATACAGATGGACGGCTTTGTAATCCAGCTTCGATGAGTCAATGCATTTATACTTGCCCGGATAGACTCTCTCGATGAAACCACGAACCTCCTCAAACGTCAAGGGGGTATCCAGTATCATTCTAACCCCAAACAAATCATTGATACACTTGATAATTGGAACCTTTCCAAATTCATGCCGTTCCGTCCTGTAGTTTTGAACCTTATACGCAATGGAATTCTGCGCTTTAACCCGAGCGGTGACTTGGCAGGCGCATACAGAGGGGAAGTGCAGTGCAATGTATGCACTTTTTTCGTTTAGCAGCTGGACATACGCCATAATCCTCTGGTATACCACTCCATTTAAATCAATATCAGAGACTAGCGTTTGCTTCAGATTGATTGTCTCTGTTTGGTTTTGCAGCCATTCCTTTGTGACCAAAGAATATGCCGATTGAACATAGTCGATTAAACCTGCCAGCTCATCAAAGACCGTCCCCACAACACACTACCCCAATACTAGTATACTTACATCTTAGCCACGCAGCGCAGAGGGTTCCATACAAACCAAACACCGCTTTCCTGTCCCGAGAGGGGCACTCCCCCTTGGCAAACTTATTATACATCATGCGTACTCCTGCTTCAAGGGTGTCAGGAAGGATGTTTGCCCCCCCTTTTACCGTCCCCTCCCCTCGTCCAGCAGTCCCTGCAGCCTGGTCAGGTCATCCGGCCTGTCCACATCCCACAGCTCCCGCTGGTTCCGCACAGGAATGGCCCGAACCCGCTGGGGGTACTTGCGCAGCAGGGCGGAGCCGCCCGCCCCGTGGGGCAGGCGTTTCAGCTCGCTGAAGGCCCATCTGGGAAAGAGCACCGGCGTGCCCCCCTCCCCCTCATAGGCCAGACGCCAGATGGTATCCGGCTCCTGACTGGCGGCCAGCGCCAGGGCGAGCACACTGTCCGGGGCCAGCAGGGGCTGATCGCCAGCGCAGAACAGGCACCCGGCAAGGTCATCGCCCAGCGCCTCCAGCCCCAGGCGCACAGTGTCATTGCGCCCCGGCAGGTCATGCAGCACCACAGGCATATGATTTTGTACGCACCACTCCTCCACCTCACGGTGCCGGGTGACCACCACCCGGCGGGCAAATACCCCCTGGGTGGCATCCATCACCCAGTCAAGCAGAGGCCGCCCGTCCAGCCGGGCCAGCAGCTTGTTGCCCCCAAAGCGGCTGCCCAGGCCAGAGGCCATGATGACGCACCCCATCGGGCGCAGGGGGGCGTCCAGGTCAATGACGCAGGCATCCTCCCGGCGGCGCAGGCAGTTGAGAAAGGCCTCGTCCTGCTTGCGCACCACCGCCAACAGCCGCTTGCGCTCCATGAGGGCGAGCAGCGCCCTCTGATATGCGCCGCTGGCCTGCTCCAGATAGCCCACCTCGTCCAGGCGCACCCAGGGGGCTTCCCTGCGGGCACACCGCCCCAGCGCCGCAAGCCCCAGCGTTTCAAACCCCTGGGTGTGGGCCGTCATTTTCCCCGCTTCACGGTCATAAACGCCGATTTGGGCCGTTTTCCCGGTGACATCCTCCCGCAGCCACACCCCTTCCCCGGGCACGGCCCAGGTGGTAATCCCCCCCATGGGGTACTGGGGCGAGAGCAGCGGGGCCAGGCGGCTGACCAGGGTGCTCTTACCCCTCCCCCGGCTCCCCGTAATCAGCAGGTGCTTCTTCCCGCTGCGCACAAAATATCTCTTGATAGATGCGGCGGTTAGCCGCCTGGCATCGGTCCCGATAGCGTTCATATCGACTGAGCAGCTCCTTTCCTTCCTCGGTCAGCCGGCTGCCGCCGCCGTCCCGCCCCCCCACGCTGCGCTGCGTGAGGGGATAGCCCACCTCCTGCTCCACCCGCCGGAGCATCTTCAAGGCCTTTGTATAGGCCATGTGCATGGATTGCGCCGCCCCCCGCAGGGAGCCGGTGTCCTCCACCGCCTGGAGCAGGCGAAAGGGCCCCTCGCCAAATACACGCTCCCCCCGCTGGTCCACCAGATACAATTTCGTCACAGGTTCCATCCCGCCGCCTCCCGTTGTTTGAGCATCACCAGCTCTTCACTGCCCCACCGGCTGGCGCACCGCAGCAGCTGAATGGGGCCATAAATGGGCTCCAGCGCCCCTTCCATCTCCGCCAGACTGTCCCGCCGGGGGCACAGCTGGGCGGCCACACGCCCCCGGTCCAGCACCAGCACCCGATGACAGGTGTTCAGCGCCAGCTGGGGGTCGTGGAGGGCTGCCAGCACCCCCCGCTCCCCCTGGGCGCACCATTGTCTCAGCAGATGGAGCATCTGATAGCGGTGGTGCACATCCAGGGCGCTCTCCGGCTCATCCAGCAGGAGCAAACTGCCCTTTCCCACCAGCGTGCGGGCCAATATCACCCGCTGCTTCTCCCCCTCGCTGAGCCTCCGATAGCTCTCCTGCGCCCGATGTGCCAGCCCCACCCTCTCCAGGGCGTCCACCGCCTGCCGGCGCATTCCCCGGCTGGGGCGCTGGAGCAGCGACAGGCTGGGGTTGAACCCCATAAGTACCACATCCAACAGGGAAATGTCAAGGGCGATGCCGCTTCTCTGGGGAATATAGCCGCAAATTTGGGCCAGCCGCCGGGGAGAAAGCCCCTCCAGCACCTGCCCGGCCACTGTACACACCCCCTGATGGGGCAGAATGCCGCACATGGCCTTGAGCAGGGTGGTCTTGCCGCTGCCATTGGCGCCCAGCAGGGCTGTGATGCCCCCCGGCTCCAGGGCAAACGACACATCCTCCAGCACCCTGCGCCCCCGATAGCCCACACACAGCCCTTCCACCTGGGTCCAGCTCATACCTCGTCCCTCCCCCGCACAGCCAGATACACCAGCAGCGGCGCACCCAGCAGACTGGTAAACATACTCACAGGCAGCTCCCCGCCCCCCGCACTGCGGGCCATCAGGTCCGCCCCGCACAGCAGCGCCCCGCCCAACAGCCCGCTCAGGGTCATGGCGCCCATCCGGTTGTCCCCGGTGAGCAGGCGGGCGCTGTGGGGAGCCAGAAGCCCCACAAAGCTGATCAGCCCCGTCAGGCTCACCACTGCGGACACCGCCAGGGTCGCCGCCACCAGCACCACCAGCCGCAGCGCCGTCACCTGCACGCCCAGCATCCGGGCCTCCCCCTCCTCGGCAGAGAGGAGGAGTATCTGCCGGTGGAGGAGAAAGAGCACCCCCACACTCACCAGGCACAAGCTCACCCCGCCCCCCAGGTTGGACAGGGTCACGCCGTTCAGACTGCCCATAATCCAATATTCAATCGAAGCCAGCTGCCGCTCGGGGTCGGCACTGAGCTTGAGGGCCATTAAAACCGTCTGCGCCAGGGCGTGGACGGCAATGCCCGCCAGTACAATGGTGCTGCTCCGCCCCCCTCTGTCCAGTGCAGAGAGCAGCAGCGCCAGCCCCACCGCCGCCAGCGCACCGCCGAAGGCGCACAGGGTCACCCCCGCCGCCCCCGGCAGAAACAAAATCCCGGCAGCGGCCCCGGCGCTGGCCCCCGAGGACACCCCAATGACATCCGGCGAGGCCAGAGGATTGCGGAACACCGTCTGGTAGACAAAGCCGCATACGCCCAGACAAATCCCCCCCACTGCCCCCATCACCGTGCGGGACACCCGCAGCGTCCAGAACACCCGCAGCTGCTGGGCATCCCCCGCCAGCAGCCCCTCCAGCGTAATGGGAAAGCGCCCGGTTCCCAGGCTGAGCACGCACAGCGCCGCCAGCAATATGCCGGCGGCGCTGCAAAGTAGGGCGGTGTTACGCCGCATCATCTGTCTGTCCCTCTGCCTGGGCATAGGAGAAGCCGTAGAAGGTCTGGTAGAACTCCTCCACCACCTCCCGGCAGTGCTCCCGGCTCACCTGCTGGGGGTGGAGGACGCTGCCCAGCCACACCGCACCCAGCACGCCGCCGGGCACAGGACTGTCCCACGCCTCGGCAGTATCGGGCATCTGGTAGACATGGCCGTTGACCACAGCGGCGCACTGCTGGAGGTTGGGGTCGTTGAGCACCTCCTGGGGGGTGTACTGGGCGTCAGAGGCCAGGATGATATACGCAGGATTCCAGGCCAGCACCTGCTCATAGCTCACCTCGGCCCAATAGGTGTCCTCCAGCTCCTGGGCCACATTCACACCGCCAGCCTGGGCAATCAGGTCGCTTTGATACATCTTCCCGCCGGCGGTGGACAGGAAGCTGGAGTTGCCCGCCAGGTACACCGTGGGGGGTTGGGTGTCTGCCAGCGCCTGCTCCAGCATCTGGCTCTGCTGCGCGCCAAAGGCCGCCAGAGCCTCCCCCTGCGCCACAGCGCCGGTGGCCTGGGCCACCAGGTCCCGGGCCTGGTCCATCTGCGCCTGGGACTCGGGATTGACCAGCAGGACAGGGATGCCCAGCTGGGTCAACGTGTCCGCCGCCTGCTGGAGCTTGAGGGGGAGAATCACCAGGTCGGGCTCCAGAGCGGCGCACCCCTCCAGGTCAAACTCCTTGGCAGTGCCCACGCTGGGCAGGTCGATGATGTCCGGGGCGCTCAGCGCATAGATGGCACGGCTGCCCGCCTTGGCCTCCACGCCCACCAGCTTGTCCTCCAGACCCAGCGCCAGCAGCAGGCTGGTGGAGATGTAGTAGCCGCTGACAATGCGCTGGGGCTGGCTGGCAATGGTGACCTCCCGCCCGGCCTGGTCGGTGAGGGTGACCGGGAAGGCCGCCGCCGGGGCGGAGGGGGCGGCGCTTTGGCTGCTTTGGGGCTGCTGGCTGCCCTGGGCAGCGGGCTTGCTGCACCCGGCCAGAGAGAGGGTGAGGGCTGCGGAGAGCAGCAGTGCAAGAATACGCTTCATTCCATGTTCTCCTTTTGTGTCTGTGCTTGTGTATGCGTTTCGTTGTAGTTTTGAAACTATAACGAATTTTATCAGAAAGCATTTCAAAAATCAAGGGTGTATGCTACAATAGGTTATCACCTTATGACTATTAAGATATAGGGAGCAAGATGCAGATGATGACCATCAAACAATATGTGCGGGCAGAGAGCCTGGAGCAGGCCTATCAGCTCAACCAGGTCCGGGCCAACCGGGTGCTGGGCGGTATGCTCTGGCTCAACACCAGCAAGCTGGCGGTCAACACCGCCATCGACCTGAGCGGCCTGGGGCTGGATCAGATCGAGGAGGGGGAGGACGCCTTCTCCATCGGCGCCATGGTGACCCTGCGCCAGCTGGAGCTTCACCCCGGCCTCAACGCCTACACCCAGGGGGCCATGGCAAAGTCGGTGCAGGACATCGTGGGGGTTCAGTTTCGCAACATGGCCACAGTGGGGGGCAGCCTGTTCGGGCGCTTTGGCTTCTCCGATGTGCTGACCATGTTCCTGGCGCTGGACGCCCAGGTGGAGCTGTACCACGCCGGCACCCTGTCCATCCAGGAGTTTGCCCAGCGCACCCCCGACCGGGATCTGCTGGTGCGGGTGGTGGTGCGCAAGCGCCCCGGCCGCTTTGTCTACCAGAGTGTGCGCAACACCCGCACCGACCTGCCCACCCTCACCTGCGCTGTGTCCCAGGTGGATGGCGCCTACCGCCTGGCCGTGGGCGCCCGGCCCATGAAGGCTGTGCTGCTCACCGACGAGGAGGGCCTGCTGGCCCAGGGCATCACCCCGGAATCCGCCCGGGCCTTCGGGGAGTACGCCGCCCGCACGGTGCCCACTTCGGGCAATCTGCGGGGCAGTCAGGCCTACCGCACCCATCTGGTGCAGGTACTCACCCAGAGGGGGATTTTGGAGTTAGGAGGAGATCACCATGGAGCTTAAACTCACCCTGAACGGCCGGGCCGTCACCGCCCAGATTGAGGCGGACACCCTGCTGCTGGACTTTGTGCGCAGCCATGGATGCACCAGCGTGAAGCGGGGGTGCGAGACCACCAACTGCGGGCTGTGCACGGTTCTGCTGGACGGAAAGCCCGTGCTCTCCTGCGCCACCCTGGCCGCCCGGGCGGCAGGGCGCACCGTCACCACCCTGGAGGGATTGCAGGAGGAGGCGGCGGACTTTGTGGGCTTCATCGCCGACCAGGGGGCCGACCAGTGCGGCTTTTGCAACCCCGGCTTTGTGATGAACACCATCGCCCTGCTCCGGGAGAACCCCGACCCCACCGACGACGACATTCGCGCCTACCTGGCGGGCAACCTGTGCCGCTGCTCCGGCTACGAGGGGCAGCTGCGGGGCATCCGTGCCTACCTGGACAGCCGCAAGGGCTAAGGAGGAACCATGGAAGAGAAACAGTATCGCAGCGTAGGCAAAAGCGTGCGCAAGAAGGACTCCCTCCAGCTTCTGCTGGGCAAGGGCGTGTTTTTGGAGGATGTCGTGCCCCCCGGCGCTCTGGTGGTCAAGCTGCTACGCAGCCCCCACGCCAACGCCATCGTCGAGCAGATTGACACCGCCACAGCCGCAAAGGTGCCCGGTGTGGTGGGCATTTACACCTGGCAGGACGTGCCCCAGCACCGCTTCACCAATGCCGGACAGACCTTCCCCGAGCCCTCCCCCGACGACCGCCTCATTCTGGACCGCCACCTGCGCTTTGTGGGCGACCCGGTGGCCATTGTGGCCGCAGAGGACGAGAAGGCCGCCAACCGGGCCATGCAGCTGATCAAAGTGACCTATCAGGTGCTCGAGCCGGTGCTCGACCCCCGCCAGGCCAAGGACGCTCCTGTGCTGGTCCACCCCGAGGACACCTGGCACGCCAAGGTGGATGTGGGCGGCGACAACCGCCGCAACCTGGTGGCCAGCGAGGTGAGCGGCCACGGCGATGTGGACCGGGTCATGGAATCGTGCGACATTGTCATCGAGCACACCTACCACACCCCCGCCTGCCAGCAGGCCATGATGGAGACCTTCCGCACCTACACCGCCCTGGACCGCTACGGACGGCTGTATGTGCTCTCCTCCACCCAGATTGTCTTCCACGTCCGGCGCATTCTCGCCCGGGCGCTGGGCATTCCCAAGAGCAAAATCCGGGTGGAGAAGCCCCGCATCGGCGGCGGCTTCGGCGCAAAGCAGAGCGCCATCTCCGAGGTGTACCCCGCCTTTGTCACCTGGAAGACGGGCCGTCCCGCCATGCTCATTTTCACCCGAGAGGAATGCCAGATTGCCGGCTCCCCCCGCCACGAAATGGAGATTCGGGTGAAGCTGGGCGCAGACCGCCAGGGCAACATCCGTGCCCTGGACCTGTACACCCTGTCCAACACCGGCGCCTACGGCGAGCACGGCCCCACCACCGTGGGTCTGTCCGGGCACAAGTCCATCCCCCTGTACACCGGCGGCCTGGAGGCCCACCGCTTTGCCTTCGACGTGGTGTACACCAACCTCCAGCCCGCCGGGGCCTACCGGGGCTACGGAGCCACCCAGGGCATTTTTGCCGTGGAATCCGCCGTCAACGAGCTGGCGGAGCGGCTGGGGATGGACCCCACCCTCATCCGGGAGAAGAACATGGTGCGTGAGGGCATGACCATGCCCGCCTACTACAACGAAATCAGCCGTGCCTGCGCCCTGGACCGCTGCCTGGAGCACTGCAAGGAGATGTTCCGCTGGGAGGAGCGCTACCCGGTGCGTGACATGGGCAACGGCAAGGTGCGTGCCGCCGGTGTGGCCATGGCCATGCAGGGCTCCGCCGTTTCCAATGTGGATGTGGGGTCTGCCACGGTGAAACTGGGGGATGACGGGTGCTATACCCTCATCATCGGCGCCGCTGACATGGGCACGGGGTGCGACACCATCCTGTCCCAAATGGTGGCCGAGCACATGGACTGCCCCGTGGATCAGGTCACCGTGTTCGGTGCGGACACCGACGCCTCCCCCTACGACTCGGGCTCCTACGCCTCCTCCACCACCTACCTCACGGGCAAGGCGGTGGAAAAGGCCTGCACCCAGCTCAAGCAGCAGCTGTGCGCCATCGCCGCCGAGCTTATGGACTGCCAGCCGGAGGACACCCTCTTCCAGGGGGACCGTGTGATCTGCCAGGAGGGGAGCCGCTGGGTGTCTTTGGAGGAAATTTCCTATAAGGCCCAGTGCTGCAACCAGCACGCAGCCATGGTCACCGCCTCCCACACCTCTCCCGTCTCCCCCCCGCCCTTCATGGTGGGCATGGTGGAGATTGAGCTGGACAAGCTCACCGGCGAGGTATCCATCCTGGACTACATGGCTGTGGTGGACTGCGGCCTGCCCATCAACCCCGCCCTGGCCCGCATCCAGGCGGAGGGCGGCATTGTCCAGGGCATTGGCATGGCCCTGTCCGAGAGCGTCACCTACAACCCCCAGGGCCGTCCCATGGAGGACTCCTTCCTGCAATATAAAATCCCCTCCCGCCTGGACATGGGCAAGCTGCGGGTGGAGTTCGAGCACAGCCACGAGCCCACCGGCCCCTTTGGCGCAAAGTCCATCGGCGAAATCGTCATCAACACCCCTGCCCCCGCCCTGGCCCACGCCATTTACCGGGCTACGGGGGTGTGGCACCGCACGCTGCCCATCACCCCGGAGCAGATTGCCATGGGTGTCCCCGAAGGATAACGCCTCGTCCTACCCCCCATCTCCCAACAAAAAGCCCCGTCCGCCGGAAAACACCGGCGGACGGGGCTTTGCATCTATGCAATTGTGTCTATCCGGGGGCGGGGGGACTTAGTCCAAAATGCGCCCGTCCGTGGAAATGGTCACCACCTGCCAGGGGAGGAACTTGCCGCTGTTCTGAATGGCACGCTTGGCGGCCATCTCCAGCCCGCCGCAGCAGGGCACCTCCATACGCACAATGGTCACGCTCTGGATGTCGTTGTCACGGATAATCTCGGTGAGCTTTTCGGCGTAATCCACGCCATCCAGCTTGGGACAGCCCACCACGGTCACATGGCCCTTGATGAACCGCTCGTGGAAGCCGCCATAGGCAAAGGCGGTGCAGTCGGCGGCAATGAGCAGCTTTGCGCCCTGGAAATAGGGGGCGCGGGTGGGCACCAGCTTGATTTGCACCGGCCACTGGGACAGGCGGCTGGGCTGCTCCCCGGCGCACACGCCGCTGCCCGCCTCCTCCTGGCTGCGGGCAATGGCACGGGCGTGGCTGCCGGGACAGCCGCAGGGCAGCGGAGCGGCGTCGGCCTGCTTGGCCTGCTTGTTTGCCAGCACAGCCGCCTCGTCATAGGCGGCAGCCTCCCGCTCCACAAAGGTAATGGCCCCGGTGGGGCAGGTGGGCAGGCAGTCCCCCAGTCCGTCGCAGTAGTCGTCCCGCATCAGGCGGGCCTTGCCCTCCACCATGTGGATGGCTCCCTCGTGGCAGGCCTGGGCGCAGGCGCCGCAGCCGTTACATTTCTCCTGGTCAATGTGAATGATTCTGCGAATCATGGTACATCCTCCTTCATCTTTTCCGCAGCTCCAGCGGAGTCTTGCATTTGATAGTTGGATTGTAGTATACTTCTATCAAAATTTCCGTTGTTACAACAACGCTTTGGAGGAATGACGATGGATTTGACGCAACTGACCCAATGCCCCCTCTTTCAGGGGATGACCCCTGCAGAAGTGGAACAGGCCGTGGCGCTGCTCAACCCCCGCACCCGTGTATACCAGCGGGGGGAGACCATTTTCCACGCCCAGCAGACCACCCCTTCCCTGGGGGTGGTGCTCTCCGGCGGCGTGCACATCGAGCACCACGACGCCTGGGGCAGCAAAAACATCTTTGCCTATGTGGCTCCCGGGGAGATTTTTGGCGAAACCTACGCCTGCCTGCCCAACCAGCCCCTTCTGGTGAGCGCCGTGGCGGCGGAGGCCTCTTCCATCCTCTTTCTCCAGGTGTCCCAGCTGCTTACCCCCTCCGCCCCGCCCCACCCGGCGCAAAACCGGCTTTTGGCACAGCTGCTGCGCCTGTTTGCCCAAAAAAATCTGGGGCTGTCCCGGCGCATCCTCCACACCGCACCAAAGACCATCCGGGGCAGGCTGCTCTCCTATCTGTCCGAGCAGGCCATTGTCCATGGCGGCCCCCGGTTCACCATCCCCTTCAACCGTCAGGAGCTGGCAGACTTCCTCAGCGTGGACCGCAGTGCGCTGTCCAACGAGCTGTCCAAAATGCGGCAGGAGGGGCTGCTGGACTATTACCGCAGCTCCTTCCTGCTCAAACAGCCCATTGAGGAGGATTTTGCGGAGCCTTGACGAATTTCTGAGAAATCCCCCTTCCCATACAAGGGGCTTTTTGGTATACTGGGCATGTCTCACTGTCCGACTCATTTTATACAAAGGAGTATCTGCACTGTGAAAACACGCACCCGAACCCTTCTCCTCTGGTCCGCAACCCTGGTCATCCTGGCCCTGGTGCTGTGGGGCCTGTATGCCAGCGGCTTTTTCCAAGCCCTCTCCTCCCGCTCGGCCCTCACCGCCTACATCGAGCGCTGCGCCCCCTGGTCCCACCTGGCCTTCTTCGGCATCCAGCTGGTGGGCGTGGTGGTGGCCCCCATCCCCAGCAACATCACTGCGGCGGTGGGCGGCGCCCTCTTCGGCTTTCTCCCCGCCTTTCTCCTCACCTGGGGGGCTGTGGTGCTGGGCTCTATGATTGTGTTTGCCCTGGCCAGAGTGCTGGGACAAAGGTTTGTGTCCAAATTTGTGGGAGAGCGGATTTCCGAAAAGTATCTGGACATCATCCGCCGCAAGGAGAGTACCTTCCTCACCCTGGCCTTCCTCTTCCCCTTCTTTCCCGACGATCTGCTGTGCATTCTGGCCGGTCTGACCGAGCTGTCCTGGAAGCGCTTTCTCGTCCTGTGCCTGCTGGCCCGCCCCTGGGGCCTGCTGGTGGCCGCCCTCTTTGGCAGCTCTGCCCTGGAAATCCCCCTGTGGGGAATGGCGCTGCTGGGGGTGGCCGGCCTGATTGTCTTTGTCGTGGCCATGAAATACGGCGACCGGGCAGAGGAGGCCATCCTCCGAACTATGCGCAAGTAACCCCCCCTGCCTGCTCCAACCCCGCCGGAATGCCTCCGGCGGGGATTTTTGCGCCCTCCCCCGGCCATGCTAAACACAAACCCCCGGCGAAACACGGGGTTTCGCCGGGGGTGGGAAAGCC
This sequence comes from uncultured Oscillospiraceae bacterium, assembly GCA_944387115.1. Lineage (GTDB taxonomy): Bacteria > Bacillota > Clostridia > Oscillospirales > Oscillospiraceae > Enterenecus. The sequence continues at coordinate 35,371 of CALXDR010000007.1, read as the reverse complement.
ATCGCTTAGTAGCGGCCGAAATCGCTGGACCGCCCTTCGGTCACATCGGCGCCGAACTCGTAGTCGTTGCCGGGGAGAATGGCGTTGAGGGCAATGCCCGCAATGGCGGCAATGGCCAGGGAGGTGAGGGTGATGTGCACCTCGCCAATGCTGAAGGTGAGGCCGTCGGTAAAGCCCAGGCCGCACACCAGAATCACAGCGGCGATGATGAGGTTGCGGGAGTGGGTAAAGTCCACCCGGTTCTCCACCACATTGCGCACGCCAATGGCGGAAATCATACCGTACAGGATGAAGGACACGCCGCCGATGATGGCAGTGGGGATGGAGTTGACCACTGCGGCAAAGGCGGGGGAGAAGGAGAGCACCACCGCATACACCGCCGCCAGACGGATGACCCGGGGGTCGTGTACCCGGGAGAGCACCAGCACGCCGGTATTCTCGCCATAGGTGGTGTTGGCAGGGCCGCCAAACAGGCCGGACAGGGAGGTGGCAATGCCGTCGCCGATGAGGGTGCGGTGCAGGCCGGGATCCTGGATGAAGTTGTACCCCACGGTGGCGGAAATGGCGGACATATCCCCAATGTGCTCCATCATGGCGGCAATGGCGATGGGGGCCATCACCAGCACAGCGGTCAGGTCAAACTTGGCCAGGACAAAGGGCTGCATGCCCAGCAGGTCTGCGCCATGCACAGCGGTGAAGTCGATGAGGGGCACCGCATTGCCCGCCGCGTCCTGGATGGTCACGCCCATGGCGTTGGCGATGAGGGCCACAATGTAGGAGCCCACCACACCCAGCAGGATGGGGATGATTTTCACCATGCCCTTGCCCCAGATGTTGGCCACAACGATGATGCCCATGGCCACCAGGGCCAGCCACCAGCAGGTCTGGGCGTTGGACACCGCAGAGGGGGCCAGGTTCAGACCAATGAGGATGATAATGGGGCCGGTGACCACCGGGGGGAGGAAGCGCATGACCTTCTTCACGCCCACAAATTTGATGATGGCGGCCAGCACCACATAGAGCAGACCCGCCACCACAATGCCGCCCAGGGCATAGGGGAGCTTTTCCTCGCCGCTCATGCTGGCATACATACCGCTGTCCAGCCCGGCCACCGCCTGAAAGCCGCCCAAAAAGGCGAAGGAGGAGCCTAGAAAGGCGGGTACCTGAAGACGGGTGCACAGATGGAAGAAGAGGGTGCCGATGCCGGCAAAAAACAGGGTGGTCTGGATGGACAGGGGCATACCGTAGCTGTTGACCAGGATGGGCACCAGCACCGTTGCGCCAAACATGGCGAACATGTGCTGTAATCCCAGTAGCAGCATCTTGGGCATCCCCAGGCCCCGTGCGTCACGGATGGGTTCTTGTTGGTTCATAGATGTTCTCCTTTCTCTCTCGGGCGGTATGTGGGCTGCTCAGGGCAAAAAAAGAGCAATCACCGGTGGGTGACTGCTCCTCCTTGTATAGAGGGAATCAAACAGCTGCACGCCGCCGCGCCGCCGCGCCCATGGAGCCGCAGCACACTTTCCCTTCCCGTAGTCCCGTCAATTCTATCAGAAAAGCCTCCCCATTGCAAGGGTGTTCTCCCCACTCATAGGAGGAAATTTATCCCTCCCCAGTCCACTGGAGCAGCCGGGTGCGCAGGGCGGAATACCGGCGGGTCTGGCGGTTGTTGCCCACCATCTGCGCCATCAGCTCCTGACTGCCCACCAGGATAAACAGCTCCTTGGCCCGGGTGATGGCAGTGTAGAGCACCCCCCGGGAGAGCAGCGTGGGGGGCACGTCGCACAGCGAGAGGATCACCGCCCGGTACTCACTGCCCTGGGCCTTGTGGACGGTGACGGCATAGGCCGGCTCCAGCTCCCCCAGCAGCTCCGGGGGATAGGTGACCATGCGCCCGTCAAAGGAAATGGTGACCTCCCCTGCCGCCACCCGGACAATCACGCCGATGTCCCCGTTGAACACGCCCAAATCCTTTTGCCCTGTCTCCTCATGCTCCCAGAACAGGTCGTAGTTGTTCTTCACCTGCATCACCCGATCTCCCTCCCGGAAGATATAGGGGCCAAAGGCCCGCTCGGCCTTGTCCGGAGCCGGGGGATTGAGGGCCTCTTGCAGGGCACGGTTGAGGGCCGCCGTCCCCGCCCCCCGCTTGCGTGTGGGGGAGAGCACCTGAATTTGATCGGAGGGAATGCCCATGCGGTTGGGCAGCCGGGTGCGGCACAGCTCCACCACTGTGTCCACCGCCCGGGCAGGGTCCATCCGCCCTAAGTAAAAGAAGTCCTTGCTCTTGTTGTCCAGCACCGGCACCTGTCCCCGGTTGACCCCATGGGCGTTCATGACAATGGCGCTCTGCTGGGCCTGGCGGAAAATCTCCGTGAGGGACACGGCGGGAATCACCCCGCTGCGCAGCAGATGGTCCAGCACATTGCCCGGCCCCACCGACGGCAGCTGATCCGGGTCGCCCACCAGCACCAGGCGGCAGTCCCCCCGCAATGCCGCCAGCAATGCCGCCATCAGGGAGATGTCCACCATGGACGTCTCGTCCACAATCACCGCATCCAGCTCCAGAGGGTCGTCCTGGTTTTTGGTGAAGGCCAGCTGCCCGGTGTAGGGGTCCACCTTCGTCTCCAGCAGCCGGTGGATGGTAAAGGCCTCCTGGCCGCAGGTCTCGCTCATGCGCTTGGCGGCCCGTCCCGTGGGGGCAGCCAGCCCCGTCTCCAGTCCCAGGTGGTCAAACAGGGCCAGCACCCCCCGCAGCGAGGTGGTCTTGCCCGTGCCCGGTCCCCCGGTGAGCAGCATCACCTGCCTGCTGGCCGCCAGCTCCACGGCATGGCGCTGCTGCTGGGCGTACACCAGGGACTGCTCCTGCTCAATGCGGTCAATCAACCGGCTCAGCCCCTTGGGGGGCGCCAGCTCCGCCTGGCACATCTCCGCCAGGCGCATTGCCACGTAGCACTCCGCCCCATACAAGCCCGCAGGATAGCAGGCGGTCACCCCGGCGATGTCCTCCCGCACCACCTCCCCCCGCTCGATGAGGTTCTCCAGCCCCTCCTCCAGACAAGGCCCTTCCACACCCAGCAGGGCACCTGTGGCCTGAATCAGCTTGTTCTGGGGGAGAAAGACATGGCCATTGTCCCCATTGTGGTCCAGCTCAAAGAGGAGCGCCGTCTCAATGCGCTGCGGGTCGTCCCCTGCCACCCCCAGCTCCACCGCCAGGGCATCCACCTGTGAAAAGGGGATCTCCAGCGTGCGGTCTGCCAGGAGATAGGGGTTGTCCTGCACCACATCCACCGCCAAATCTCCAAAGCGGCGGTACAGCGGCATCGCCGCCGCCAGGGGCAGCTTGTGGTCGGAGAGGAATTCCGCCAGGCGGCGCATCCCCATCTGTTCCCGGAAGGTCTGGCTGATCTGCCTGGCCCGCTTGGGGCTCATCCCCCGCAGCTGGGCCAGCTGGTCGGGGTCATGCTCGATGATGTCCAGCGCCTGCTCGCCAAACCGCTCCACAATTTGCAGCGCCAGCCCCATGCGAATCCCCTTGATGGCGCCAGAGGCCAGGTACTCAAGGATTTCCCGCTCGCCCACGGGCATACGCCGCTTCACCAGCTCCGCCTTGAACTGCTCCCCGTAGCTGGCGTGACACCCCCAGCTGCCCTCCAGCTCCAGCGCCTCCCCGGGGGCCACGCCGGGCATACACCCCACAGCGGTAATCTCCCCCTGGGCGCCGCAGTCCAGACGCAGCACGGTGTACCCATTTTCCTCATTGCGAAAGAGGATGGCCCGCACCGTCCCCTCTACTGTATTGCGGGACTCCCCCGCCACCTTTTCCTCTGTCATAACTGCGCTCCATTCAAACTTCTGTCATCTGCCTTCAGCCGCTTTGGCAGAGCGCTGCCGCAGCTCCGCCGTGAGCAGGGTTTTGACCCTCTGCCGGGTTTTTGTCTTAGTATACCAGAACCTCCCTCGCCTTTCAACCTCTCGCCACGGGAAATCCAACAGGCGAAAAAACTCCCAGCGCCTTTTTCCGCTCCGGGGGCATACTGTGTAAGAGGTGATAAACATGAACGAAGTTGACTTGCTCCACCACATCTACCAGACGGCAGAGATGGGGGTGGACGGCATTGACGCCGTCCGGGGAAAGGTAGAAAATGACGCCTTCGGCGCTCTGCTGGATGAGCAGCGGGAGGAGTACCGCCGCCTGAAAAGCTCGGCTGCGCTGATTTTGCAGGACCACGGCGTGGAGCCCAAGGGCATTGGAACCATGGCCAAGCTGTCCAGCGAGGCGATGAGCACCATGAAAACCCTCACCGACCACTCCACTGCCAAGCTGGCGGAGATGATGATTCAGGGCAGCACCATGGGGGTCACCAAGAGTATGCGCACCCTCCGGGACTGCCATGTGGAGGATGAAGGGGTGCAAAACCTGGGCGAACAGCTGCTCAAGGTGGAGCAGCGCAACATCCAGCAGCTCAAGCGCTTTTTGTGAGCCGCCCCCGCCCCATGGGGCGGGGATACATCGCACCCCCGCCAGGTGCAGCACTTCCCCTGTGGGCAGCGCCCCCGCCCCTGGCAAACAGGGCGCCGCACCCCGGCCGCCCCCTCGCAAATTTTCGTTGTTGTAACAACATACATTTCCCCGCCCCTCCGATATACTCACAGCACAGTCCAAGAAAAAAGGAGACCCAACCATGGATGCGAAAATGTTTTGCTATCAGTGTCAGGAAACTGCCGGGTGCGCTGGCTGCACCCAGTCCGGTGTGTGCGGCAAGAAGCCGGATGTGGCCGCAATGCAGGACCTGCTGGTATATGTGACCCGGGGCCTGTCCGCCGTCACCACCCGCCTGCGCAAGCAGGGGACTGAGGTGTCCGCTCAGGTCAACCACCTGATTACCCTCAACCTGTTCACCACCATCACCAACGCCAACTTTGACAAAGCGGCCATCGAGGCCCGTGTGTCCGAGACGCTGTCGGTGAAGGCCCAGCTGCTCTCCCAGCTGGAGGACACCGCCAATCTGCCCGAGGCCGCTTTGTGGGCTGGCAGCGGAGACTGGGAGGCCAAGGCCGCCACGGTGGGCGTGCTGTCCACGGAAAACGAGGACATCCGCAGCCTGCGTGAGCTGATTACTTACGGCCTGAAGGGTCTGTCCGCCTACTCCAAGCACGCCAACGCCCTGCTCCAGGAGGACGCCGAGCTGGACGCCTTCCTCCAGCGTGCCCTGGCCGCCACCCTGGACGACACCCTCACCGCCGACGACCTGGTTGCCCTGACCCTGGAGACGGGCAAGTACGGCGTGACGGGCATGGCGCTGCTGGACCAGGCCAACACCACCGCTTACGGCAACCCCGAAATCACCCGGGTGAAGCTGGGCGTGAACCACCGCCCCGGCATTCTGGTGTCCGGCCACGACCTGCGGGATTTGGAGCAGCTGCTGGAGCAGACCCAGGGCACCGGCGTGGATGTGTACACCCATTCTGAGATGCTCCCCGCCCACTACTACCCCGCTTTCAAGAAGTACCCCAACTTCGTGGGCAACTACGGCAACGCCTGGTGGAAGCAGCAGGAGGAGTTTGAGCGTTTCAACGGCCCCATCCTGATGACCACCAACTGCATTGTGCCCCCCCGTGACAGCTACAAGGACCGCCTGTACACCACCGGCGCTGCCGGATATCCCGGCTGCACCCACATCCCCGGCGAGATTGGGCAGACCAAGGACTTCTCCGCCCTCATTGCCCACGCCAAGACCTGCGCCGCCCCCCAGGAGCTGGAGCAGGGCGAGCTGATCGGCGGCTTTGCCCATGCCCAGGTGCTGGCCCTGGCTGACAAGGTGGTGGAGGCGGTGAAGAGCGGCGCCATCCGCAAGTTCGTGGTGATGGCAGGCTGCGACGGCCGTGCCAAGAGCCGCTCCTACTACACCGACTTTGCCAAGGCTCTGCCGCAGGACACGGTGATTCTCACCGCTGGCTGCGCCAAGTACAAGTACAACAAGCTCAACCCGGGGGACATCAACGGCATTCCCCGTGTGCTGGACGCCGGACAGTGCAACGACTCCTACTCCCTGGCGGTGATTGCCCTCAAGCTGAAGGAGGTCTTTGGCCTGGAGGACATCAACGACCTGCCCATCGTGTACAACATCGCCTGGTATGAGCAGAAGGCGGTCATCGTCCTGCTGGCCCTGCTCTACCTGGGTGTGAAGAACATCCACCTCGGCCCCACCCTCCCCGCCTTCCTCAGCCCCAATGTGGCAAAGGTTCTGGTGGAAAACTTCGGCATTGCCGGCATTGACACCGTGGAGAACGACCTGAAGCGCTTCGGCCTGTAAGTCTGACCTCCCTGTTCCAACCTATCTGCAAGAGAAACCCCCGGCGGTATCCAGGTTTGGATACCGCCGGGGGTTGTTTCGTGCAAGGATGCTGCCAGGGGCAGGCGTCCGGGCGGGGCCGGGCTGCGCCTGCCCTGGGCTTTGCCCTTTGCGCCCTCCAGACTGCTCAGGACTCCTCAATGATGCTGTCCACAATGGCGTTTGCCAGGGCTTCCAGCTCATCCTCCTTCTCCTCACCCATGGCGGAGGCCAGGGAAAGGCGCTGGTTGATGACCGTCATGCCCTTCATCTCTTCCTCCAGGAACTTCTGCATCAAATCGCCGGATTTACACGCCCAGGAGCCGTTCTCCACCAGGGCCACCTTGCGGTTTTGCAGGTTGAGCGCCTTCATGTCCGCCAGGAAGTTGTGCATCACCGGGTAAATGCCCAGGTTATAGGTGACAGAGGCCAGCACGATGTGGCTGTACTTGAACGCCTCGGAAATCAGGTAGGACACATGGGTGTTGGACACATCGTACACCGCCAGGTTGCGCACGCCCTTCTCCACCAGCTTGGCGGCCAGCGCCTGGGCAGCGCCCTCGGTGTTGCCGTACATGGAGGCATAGGCGATCATCACGCCGCTGACCTCTGGCTCATACCGGCTCCACTTGTCGTACTTGTCCACAATGTACTCGAAGTTCTCCCGCCACACCGGGCCGTGGAGAGGGCAGATGTACTTGATTTGCTCCATAATCCCCCCGGCCTTTTTGAGCAGCAGCTGCACATGGGGGCCGTACTTGCCCACAATGTTGGTGAGATAGCGGCGGGCCTCGTCCAGCCAGTCCCGGTCAAAGTCCACCTCGTCGGCAAACAGCTTGCCATCCAGGGCATTGAAGGAGCCAAAGGCGTCGGCGGAGAAGAGCACCCCGTCGGTGACGTCAAAGGTGACCATGGCCTCAGGCCAGTGCACCATGGGCGCCTCCACAAAGGTCACCGTGTGGGTGCCGAAGGTGTAGGTATCCCCCTCCCGCACCTCCACCAGCTCATGCCCGTCGATGTCAAACCCGAACTGGCGCATGAGCATGAAGGCCTTGGGGGTGGAAATGATTTTCACCTGGGGATAGCGCCGCAGAATCTCCTCGATGGATGCCCCATGGTCGGGCTCCATGTGGTTGATGAGCAGGACATCCAGAGGCTTCCCCGCCAGCAGATGCTCCACATTCTCCATCATCTGCCGGCAGGCGGACCAGTCCACGGTATCCACCAGGACGGACTGTTCATCCAACAGCAGGTAGGCGTTGTAGGAAACACCCGTGGGAATGGGGTGGATATTTTCAAACAGGGTGGTGCGGTGATCGTTTGCGCCAACCCAATAGAGGTCGTCCGTAACCTTTCTAACGCAATGCATGATCAGATCCTCCTTTATAATTGAATCGTGAGGTCAACTGGCTTTAGGCCTGGATGAAGGCATCCTTCGCCTCGGCGCACTCAGGACACACCCACTCAGCAGGCAGGTTCTCAAACTGCGTACCCCGCAGCACGTCGTTGTCCGGGTCGCCCTGGGCGGGATTGTATTCGTAGCCGCAGCCACCGCACACATAGGTTTTGTAGACAGGCTTCTCCTGCTTGGGGGTGGCCCGCTTCATCTTCACCATGGGGGGAGCGGGCAGCTTCTCCCCGGTGTCCAGGGCCTGGGCCAGCAGGGGAAGCACCTGCGCAACATCACCCACAATGCCGTAATCGCAGTGCTTGAAGATGGGGGCATTGGGATTGTTGTTGATTGCCACAATGGTGGAGGCGTCCTTGATGCCCTTCAGGTGCTGCACCGCACCGGAAATGCCGCAGGCGATGTACAGGTTGCCGGTAAACTTCTGGCCGGACATCCCCACGTAGCGGTCCAGGGGGACATAGCGCAGGCTCTCCGCCACGGGACGGGAGGAGCCAATGGCCGCACCGGCAGCCCGGGCCACATCCTCGATGAGAATCATATTCTCCTCCTCGCCAATGCCCTTCCCGGCGGATACCACCCGCTCGGCCCTGGCGATGGGGGTATCCAGCGGAATGCCCACGGTGAAATCGTAGCCGTCCTGCTTGAGGCTGTCCACCAGGGCGTCCACCATCTCCTGGACCTCGCCGCCCTTCCAAATCTGCTTTTTGCGCGGCCCGGTGATGGCCCCGCTCTGCTTCACGCCACCGGCGGACTGGGCCTTGGGCTCTTTCCCCAGGATATGAGAGGCAATCACCACCCGCTGAATCTCGTTGGTTCCCTCGTAAATGGTGGTAATCTTGGCGTCCCGGTACATCCGCTCCACGTCCATCCCCTTGAGATAGCCGCTGCCGCCGAAAATCTGGAGGGCGTCGTTGGTGACCTCCAGGGCGATGTCCGAGGCATACATCTTGGCCATGGCGGACTCCATGCCATAGGGCTCGTGGTGCTCCTTGAGCTCTGCGGCGCTGTAAATGAGCATTCGGGCACAGCGCAGCTTGGTGGCCATGTCCGCAATTTTGAAGGAGATGGACTGCTGGAAGGCAATGGGCTTGTCAAACTGCACCCGCTCCTTGGCGTACTCCACCGCACGCTCATACGCACCCTGGGCGATGCCCAGCGCCTGGGAGGCAATGCCGATGCGCCCGCCGTCCAGGGTTGCCATGGCAATCTTAAAGCCCTGACCCTCCTTGCCCAGCAGGTTTTCCTTGGGCACCTTCACGTCCTGGAAGAGGAGCTGGGCCGTTGCGGAGGAGCGAATGCCCATCTTGTCATAGTGCTCCCCGAAGGTAAAGCCCTCCCAGCCCTTTTCCACGATGAAGGCGCTGATGCCCCGGGTGCCAATGCCGGGGGTGGTGACGGCAAAGACCACATAGGTGTCCGCCTCGCCGCCGTTGGTGATGAAAATCTTTTCGCCGTTGAGGATGTAGTGATCCCCCTGGAGCACTGCGGTGGTCTCCGTGCCGCCGGCGTCCGAACCGGCGTTGGGCTCGGTGAGGCCAAAGGCGCCAATCTTCTCACCCTTGGCCAGGGGCACCAGGTACTTCTCCTTTTGCTCCTGGGTGCCAAAGGCATAAATAGGCCAAGAACCCAGGGACACGTGGGCGGAGAGAATCACGCCTGCGCCGCCGTCCACCCGGGAGAGCTCCTCCACGGCAATGGCATAGCTGGTGGCGTCCAGCCCTGCGCCGCCGTACTCCGTGGGGAATGGGATACCCATCAGTCCCATTTCCGCCAGACGGTCTACCACTTCCCTGCGGGGGAAGTAGTTTTCCTTATCCCACTGGAAGGCATAAGGCTTGATTTCCGCCTCGGCATAGGCCCGGATTTGTGCGCGCAGCGCTTCATGCTCCTGGGTCGTCTTGAAGTTCATACCGTTTCCTCCTCACATCAATAGATTGCACTATATTTCTAGGTCGTGTTGTCCATCCTGCCCTCAGCTGCCCGCCGGGACGCCTCTCCCGCCGGTCAGGGGGCTTCCGCCGGAGCGCAGCCCTGCGTCCACGCTCCTGCACAGCTCTATGCTATCATTGTGGATAACTCAAGTCAAGAAATATCTAGGTTCTTCATGCAAGTTTTACAACTGCGCTAAATGGCATTCCCGGTTTTTGACCACTCTCACAATCAAAAACCCCCGCAGAGGAATCCTCTGCGGGGGCTGTGCCGGACAAACTGCCCGTTTGAGGCAAGTCATGCTCTTACACACGCTTCCACACGGCGCCGCCGGGCACGTCGGTGACCTCTACGCCCTGCTCCTTCAGCTGGGCACGGATGCGGTCGGCCTCCTGGAAGTTCTTCGCCTTCTTGGCCTCTCCACGGGCGAGCACCAGCGCATCAATGGCGGGATCGCCCTCGCCGGTGACAGTGTACCCCCCGGCGCTCTGCTGCGCAGTCTGGGCACTCTGCCGGGCACGCAGCTGCGCCCCCTTCTCCAACAGGTTGAGGGAGAGCACCTGGTCGTAGTCCTGGAGGATTGCCAGGCGGGTGGCGTCATTGGTCTGGGCCTTGAGGGCATCGTACACCAGGGTAACGCCCTGGGCGGTGTTCAGGTCGTTGCCCACCTGCTCCAGGAAGCGCTGGCGGTACGCCTCCTTCACCCCCTGGTCCACTGCCCCGTCCTCCGGCTGGAGTGCGGCCACACGCTTGATCAGCTTCTGATAGGCGGTGGCGGCGTTGTCCAGGTTCTCCCAGGTGAACACCAGACCCTTGCGGTAGTGGCTCTGGAGGCAGAAGAAGCGGTAGGCCAGCGGGTCATATCCCTTTTCCTCCAGCAGGGAGACGGTGAGAAATTCTCCCTTGGATTTGGACATTTTCCCCGAGCCGGTATTCAAGTGGTGTACATGGAACCACTGGGTGCACCAGGGATGCCCCAGATACGCCTCGGACTGGGCAATCTCATTGGTGTGATGGGGGAAGGCATTGTCAATGCCGCCGCAGTGCAGGTCCAAAAACTCACCATTGTATTTCAGGGAGATGCACGAGCACTCAATGTGCCACCCCGGATAGCCCACCCCCCAGGGGGAATCCCACTTCAGGGCCTGATCTTCAAACTTGGACTTGGTAAACCAGAGGACAAAGTCGTTTTTGCTGCGCTTGTTGGTGTCCTCCTCCACGCCGTCCCGCACGCCCACAGCCAAATCCTCCTCGTCATGGTCGTGGAAGACATGGTAGCGGTCTGTCTTGGAGGTATCGAAGTACACATTCCCCCCCGCCAGGTAGGCAAACCCCTTGTCCAGCAGGGTCTGCACCATGTGGATATACCCGTCAATGCACCCGGTGGCGGGCTGAATGTGGTCAGGGCGCTTAATCTCCAGCTTACGGCAGTCCTCGAAAAATGCGTCGGTGTAGAACTGCGCAATTTCCATCACCGTCTTATGCTCCCGCTTGGCCCCCTTGACCATCTTGTCCTCGCCGGTGTCTGCATCGGAGGCCAGGTGGCCCACATCGGTGATGTTCATCACCCGGTTGACCTGATACCCTTCGTAGCGCAAAAACTTCTCCAGCACATCCTCCATGATGTAGGAGCGCAGGTTGCCGATGTGGGCGTAGTGGTACACCGTGGGGCCGCAGGTGTACATCTCCACCTTTCCGGGTGTGTGGGTGCGGAAGGGCTCCTTCCTGTGGGTTGCAGAATTATACAGATACATACTACTTCCTCCTCATCTTCCTATGTTTATGATTGCAGCGCAGTTTCTTCCCGTTCCAAACGCTCCAGCTTCTCCTCCAGAGCCTCCAGCCGCCTGCGCACACTCTCCACCGTTTGCAGTGCGGGAGTTCCCATCCTGCTGGTGTGGTCCACCTGGGCGGCATAGTCCACCCGCTTCCCGTTGAGGCGCACCACCTGGGCCGGAACGCCCACCGCAGTGGCTCCGGGGGGGATTTCCTTGAGCACCACTGCGTTGGCGGCAATGCGCGCCCCGTCCCCCACCTTAAAGGGGCCGAGCACCTTTGCCCCGGCTGAGATGAGCACGCCATTGCCAATGGTGGGGTGGCGCTTCCCCTGATCCTTCCCGGTGCCGCCCAGGGTGACCCCGTGATAGATCAGGCAGTCATCTCCAATCTGCGCCGTCTCGCCGATGACAATGCCCATGCCGTGGTCAATCACCAGCCGGCGGCCAATCTTGGCCCCGGGATGGATTTCCACCCCCGTGAGGTGCCGGCTGACCTGGGACACCAGCCGGGCCAAAAACAGCAGCTTGTGCCGCCACAGCCAGTGGGCCATGCGGTGAAAGAGTAAGGCGTGTACCCCCGGATAGAGCAGCAGAATCTCCAATCTGCTCCTGGCCGCCGGATCTCTGGCCTGGTAGGCCCGTAACGTTTCCCCCAACCTTGTCATATACGACTCCTTTCCGATAAAAAAAGCCCCCATGTCTACAGACATGAGAGGCGATGGTCATCGCGGTTCCACTCTCGTTTCTCGCTCTTGGCCGTAACGTGGCCCGACGGAGGGCGCCTGCGTCCCCCTCGCTCCCGCTTGCACTTCGCCTGTGCGCACCTCTGAGCCCCGCTTTCAGCCAGCGGCAGGGCCTCTCTGCCAGTGTCCGCACACGCTACTGGGCCGGGGCCGCTGTACGCCCCCGCCTGACGCGTTCTCTGCGATATTCACTTGCTATGGATAGTATACTAACACACTAGGTGAAATGTGTCAACCGCCCTTCTCCCCTTTCAATATGGGAATTTAGCGCACAACTGCAGGCGGCTATGTCGGTTGCTTTCGTCATTTTGACACTTCCATTTCCCACTTTGTCTGTGTATACTATAATATATAGAATGGTATGTTCTATACAATTTACTGTATAGGAGAAAGGAAGAGTATGGTAAAAACGCTTGCGAAATCAATTCGGGAGTATAAGCGGGCGTCGGTGCTGACGCCCGTATTCGTCTCCCTGGAGGTGGTGATGGAGTGCGTCATCCCCTTCATCATTGCCCGGCTGGTCGGTCAGATTCAGGCCGGCTGCGAGCTGTCCGTCATTGTGCGCTACGGCGGTTTGCTCATTTTGATGGCCGGACTGGCTCTGATCTTCGGATGGGCCGCCGGCACCACCTGTGCCAGCGCCTCCACAGGTCTGGCGAAAAATCTGCGGAAGGATATGTTCTACGCCATTCAGGACTATTCCTTTTCCAACATCGACAAGTTCTCCACATCCTCGCTGGTCACCCGTCTGACCACCGATGTGACCAATGTGCAGATGGCGTACATGATGATTATCCGGGGCGCCATCCGCTGCCCCCTGATGTTGGTCTTTGCCTTTGCCATGTCCTTTTACATGGCGGGGACCATGTCCTTCATCTTCCTGTTCACCATCCCCGTGCTGGGCATTGGTCTGGCGCTGATTGTCTCCCGGGTCATGCCCCTGTTCCGCAAGGTGTTCAAGAAGTACGACCGCATCAACGAGTCCATCCAGGAGAATGTGCAGGCCATGCGGGTGGTCAAGTCCTATGTGCGTGAGGACTATGAGAAGCAGAAGTTTGAGGCCGCCGCAGCGGATGTGTGCGCCGACTTCACCCGTGCCGAGAAGATTCTCGCCCTCAACTCTCCCCTGATGCAGTTTTGCATCTACGCCGCCTCCACCCTGATTATGGGTGTTGGCTCCTACGTGATTATCACCACCCGGGGCACCGCCATCCAGGTGGGCCAGCTGTCCGCCCTGCTCACGTACAGTATGCAGATTCTCATGAGCTTGATGATGCTGTCCATGGTGTTTGTGATGATTACCCTCTCCTTTGAGTCTGCCCACCGCATTGTGGAGGTGCTCAACGAGAAGAGCAGCATCACCTCCCCCGAGCAGGGGGCTGTCACCGAGGTCAAGGACGGCTCCATTGACTTTGACGGCGTCAACTTCCGCTATTCCGAGCACGCCGACCGCATGGCGCTGGCCAATGTGGACCTGCACATTCGCTCCGGCGAGACCATCGGCATTTTGGGCGGCACCGGCTCCTCCAAGTCCTCCCTCATCCAGCTCATTCCCCGCCTGTACGACGTCACCGAGGGCGCCGTGCGTGTGGGCGGCGTGGATGTCCGGGACTACGACCTGGAGACCCTACGCAACCAGGTGGCCGTGGTGCTCCAGAAGAACGTGCTCTTCTCGGGCACCATCAAGGAGAACCTGCGCTGGGGCAACCCCAACGCCACCGACGAGGAGCTGGTGGAGGCCTGTAAGCTGGCTCAGGCCGATGATTTCATCCGCCTGTTCCCCGACCAGTACGACACCTACATCGAGCAGGGGGGCACCAATGTGTCCGGCGGTCAGAAGCAGCGGCTGTGTATCGCCCGTGCCCTGCTGAAAAAGCCGAAAATCCTCATTTTGGACGATTCCACCAGCGCCGTGGACACCAAGACCGACGCCCTCATCCGCAAGTCCTTCCGGGAGTTCCTGCCTGAGACCACCAAGATTATTGTGGCCCAGCGCGTCTCCTCTGTGGAGGATGCCGATCGCATTCTGATTATGGAGGGCGGTCAGATTGTTGCCGTGGGCAACCACCAGCAGCTGCTGGAGCACTGTGAAATCTACCAGGAAGTGTACCATTCTCAGAACAAGGGAGGGGAGCAGGATGACTAATCGCAAAGGAACCCTGGGGCGGCTGCTGCGCACTCTCTTTCACTTCTACCCCGTCCTCATGCCTCTGACCATTGTGTGCATCCTCTTCAGCTCGGTGGTCAGCGCCCTGCCCTCCACCTTCATGGAGCGCATTATCCGGCTGATTGAGCAGAGCTATCCCTCCGGGGACTGGGGCGCTGTGTCCAGCCAGATTCTCACCCTGGTGGCGATTATGGGTACGCTGTACCTCATCTCGCTGATCAGCGTGTTTATCTGGACCCGTCTGATGGCCATCATCACCCAGGGTCTGCTCAAGAAGCTGCGCTGCCAGATGTTCGACGGGATGCAGGATTTGCCCATCCGCTACTTCGACACCCACAACCACGGCGACATCATGAGCTACTACACCAACGACATTGATACCCTGCGTCAGCTGGTGTCCAACTCCATGCCCCAGCTGCTCTCCTCCGGGGTTCTGGTGCTCTCGGTGCTGTTCATCATGCTCTCCTACAGCGTGTGGCTCACCCTGGTGGTGGTGCTGGGCGTGTGCTGTATGCTGATGGTCACCCGCAAGGTGGGCGGCGGCTCGGCCAAATACTTCCGCCGCCAGCAGCAGTCCCTGGGCAAAACCGAGGGCTTTGTGGAGGAGCTGATGAACGGGCAGAAGGTGGTCAAGGTGTTCTGCCATGAAGAGGCCACCAAGCACGACTTCGACCGGCTCAATGAGGCCCTCTTCTCCGACTCCCGCACCGCCAACACCTACGCCAACACCCTCATGCCCATTCTGAACAACATGGGCAATGTCCTCTATGCCGTGGTGGCCATGGTGGGCGGCCTGCTCCTCCTCTCCGGCGTGCCCAACCTGTCTTTGTCCGGCAGCGTGCTGAGCATCAGCATCGTGGTGCCCTTCCTCAATATGACCAAGCAGTTTTGCGGGAACATCGGCCAGGTCTCTCAGCAGGTCAACTCCGTGGTCATGGGTATGGCCGGCGCACAGCGCATCTTCGAGCTGATGGACCAGGAGCCGGAGTCTGACGAGGGCACCATCACCCTGGTCAACGTCCAGGAGCAACAGGACGGCTCCCTGGTGGAGTGCGGCCACCGCACCAATGTGTGGGCCTGGCGCCGTCCCAATCCCGACGGCACCGTGGACTATATCCGTCTGGCCGGCGATGTGCGCTTTGAGCATGTGGACTTTGGCTATAACCCCGACAAGGTGGTGCTCCATGATGTGAGCCTGTACGCCGAGCCCGGCCAGAAGGTGGCCTTCGTGGGCGCCACCGGCGCAGGTAAGACCACCGTCACCAACCTGATCAACCGTTTCTATGACATTCAGAAGGGCCGCATCCTCTATGACGGCCTGGATGTCACCCAGATTAAGAAGGCGGACCTGCGCCGCTCTCTGGGCGTGGTGCTCCAGGATACCAACCTGTTCACCGGCACGGTGATGGAGAATATCCGCTACGGCAACCTGGACGCCTGCGACGAGGAGTGCATTGCCGCCGCCGAGCTGGCAGGGGCGCACGACTTCATCACCCGCCTGCCCGACGGCTATAACACCATGCTCACCAGCAACGGCGCCAACCTCTCCCAGGGCCAGCGCCAGCTGCTGGCCATTGCCCGGGCCGCCGTGGCCGATCCCCCGGTGATGATTATGGATGAGGCCACCTCCTCCATCGACACCCGCACCGAGGCCATTGTCCAGCAGGGCATGGATGCGCTGATGTGCAACCGCACGGTGTTTGTCATCGCCCACCGCCTGTCCACCGTCAAGAACTCGGATAGCATCATGGTGCTGGAGCACGGACGGATCATCGAGCGCGGCAGCCATGACAAGCTCATTGCCGACAAGGGCAAGTACTATCAGCTCTACACCGGCGCCTTCGAGCTGGAATAATCCCATACTGCGCTGGCATCACACATCACAGGCCTGGAACGCCCCCTGCGTTCCAGGCCTGTTCCCCTTTTCCCATCCCCGGCCAGCCTGGCAAGAGAAATTTCCCCGAAAGATTGGACATTCCCCCGGGTATGTGTTATACTATATGTAGTCTATCAGATGAATATTACACAGGAGGTGGGTATATGTATCAAAAGCTGACCGCCCGTAACCAAATGATTCTGGGCCTTGTGTGTCTTTTGCTGGGATTTCTCTCTGCCCTGCTGCTGCGCAATCCCGTGTGCTTTGCCGTCGGCGGCGTGCTGTGCGGGCTGCTGTTCATCCTCCATCCGGTGCACCCGGCCACCTTCCGCAGCCCTTACGCCACCTTCCTCCTGCGCACCCTGGGCTGGGTGCTCGTGGTCGCCTCTCTGATTATTGGATACGCATTGTAATACTTCTATGTAAAATCACGATATGGAATTCTCTTCTGAATTCCATATCGTGATTTCATCTTGTCTATATACAAATTGTATTGATACCCATTGCACCTTTGACACCGCAGTAGCCCTTGGGGATTGGGGTATCTCCCCCAATTGGGCGGGCACTCTGCTTGCCCCACCGTCCGGGCAGCCCCGGAGCGTACAGCCCCCTCCCCCGCCCGCCTCCGGCTTGCCGGAAGGCCACGGTGCATCCCCACACGCTTGTCGTGGATACCTCTCCGATGATTTTTCCGGGACAGGCAAGTTTCCCCGTCAATCCCCATAGAATTTCCCCAGTGCGGCCCTCTTTGGGGAGAAAGGTTGGTGGAGGTATGTGGCGATTACTGCGGCGCAGCTGGATGCGGGAGGGGGGCGTGATACTCCTGCTGGTGGTGTTTGCCCTGGCCCTCATGACCGCTCCCCAGCAGGCCATGGAGGGGGCGCAGCACGGCCTTTCACTGTGCTTCAATGTGATTGTCCCCTCCCTCTTCCCCTTTTTCGTGCTCTCTTCTCTGGTGGTGGATTTGGGTCTGGCCGCCTATCTGGGACGGGCGCTGGAAGGGGTCATGCAGCCGCTGTTCCGGGTCAACGGCTGCTGCGGCTCCGCCCTGGCCCTGGGCTTTCTGGGGGGCTACCCGGTGGGCGCGCGCACCGCCATCCAGCTGTATGAGCAGGGGCTGTGTTCCCGTGGGGAGGCAGAGCGTCTGCTGGCCTTTTGCAACAACTCCGGTCCTGCCTTTATTTTGGGGGTGGTAGGGGCTGGGGTATTCGGAGACGGACGCATTGGCCTGCTGCTCTATGCCACCCACGCCCTTGCCTCTGTGCTGGTGGGGCTCCTCTTTCGATTTCACGGAGCGCACACGCCCCGTCCCGCCAGACGCACCCCCGCTTCCAAGCCCATTCAGGCTGTCAACTTCCCAGCTGCCTTCACAGGCGCTGTCACCCGCTCCTTTCAGAACACGCTGAACATCTGCGCCTTTGTCACCTTCTTCGCCGTAGTCCTCCAGCTGTTGGAGCAGACGGGAGGGCTGGCCCTCTGTACCCGCCTGCTGGGTCTGCTGGGCTTGAGCGCCCAGTGGTCCCAACGGATGATTGCCGGACTGCTGGAGCTCTCCTCTGGGGTTTCCTCCCTGTCCACGGCAGGCCAGCTGGCCCAACAGATTTCCATGGCGGCCTTCATGCTGGGGTGGGCGGGGCTGTCCGTCCACTGTCAGGTGCTCTCCTTTTTGGTGGATAGCGGCCTGTCCCCCCGCACCTACCTGGCGGGAAAGTTTTGTCACGGCCTGCTGGCCGGAGGTCTGACCTGGCTGGTCACCCGGTGGATTCCCGTGGCTCTGCCCGTGTCCGACTATCTGCTGGACCAGACAGAATCCATCGCCGCACTGGACTTCTCCACCGCCCTGGCCCTATCCACCGCCGTGTCGGTGGGCGCATGGCTGCTGGTGTCCGCCCTGTGTACCGCCATTGCCCGAAAAAACGGTGGAAATTCCCGGCGGCATCCTGTATACTAGAGGCAAGCCAACCACAACGAGGAGGGGAGCTTATGCTCTTTACCAAGCACATAGAACCATGCTGCGGCTATTGCCAGCACGCCGCCCCCCTGGAGGACAGCACCGTCATCTGCGTAAAACGGGGGGTCGTCTCTGCCCATGAGCACTGCCGCCGCTTCCGCTATGATCCCCTGCGGCGCACCCCGCCCCGCCCCAAAACGGTGGATTTTTCCCATCTGAAAGAGGAGGATTTTGCCCTGTAATCTTCGCTTGTTCCTCTCTCTGCGAGAGATAGGCCCCATAGTGCCGGCGGCTGCACCGGCACTATGGGGCCTTTGTCCTACAGAGGATGCCCTTTGTATTGCTCTGACCAGTTCCGGGTGTCCTCCGCCTCTCTGTGGCCCTGTGCTTCTCCCATGTGGCGCTGTCACGTATGGCGAAGCAATGGTGTATCCAGGGCAGACTGCACTGACCGCTGCCTGCTTTTATCCCAGAATCCGGTTCAAGAACTGCGCACTGACCTGTGCACTTTTCACCGGACTGCCGTCGATCCAGTTGCGGTGGCTCTCCAGAATCACCGCATCCACACCCACCTGCAACGCCTGCTCCATCAAGCTGTCCAGATCCATGTTGCCGGTACCCAGCTCCATGCTGTCAGTTTTCAGTATCGGCGTCACCGAAGCCCCTTGTACCCGGCTCCCTCTGTCGTTGATATGCCACAGCTTCATCCGGGATCCCAGGCGCTGCATCCATGCCAAAGCATTGGCGCCGCCCTCAGTAAACCAGTAACTGTCAAACTCAAAGTTGACAAACCTAGGGTCAGTTTCCTCCAGCAAAACATCATAGGCCCGCTTTTCAGTGCTCACCCAACGCAACTCGCAATTGTGGTTGTGGTAGAGAAGTTCCACGCCTTCTTCCAACAAAGCCTCTCCAGCCTGATTCAGTCGGACGGCCAGATTTCGCACAGCATCCTCGCACCCGTAGTCAAATCGGTACATACCTGTAATCACCACATATTTGGTTCCGAACCGCTTCGCCTCCTGCGCCACCGCTTTTGCATCCCGTTCTAAACTGCCCAGGTCGGTGTGAAGACTGACCACCTCCAGCCCAGCTTCCCGCACCAGCTTTCCCCAATCAAGATTGCCGCCCTTGCCCACCGGCATGCCAGCAGCACGGGTCAGCAGCTTGACCACAAACCCGATGGGATGGATCATAAACCCGCACAGCTCAATGCCATCGTACCCGGCCGCTTTGAGCGTCGCCAGCGTCTCACGGGCCTGCGTTTCGTTATTCAGCACCGTTCCCAGCATAAACTGCTGAATTGCTTTTATGGGCATGATTTGGCCTCCATTTCTATGATTTCACCCGCCGTAATGCCACTTTCATTGAAGCTGTCCACACAGAGAAAATAGCTTTGCCCTGCCATCAGCGTTGATAAATTCACCTCGGCAGCATCATAAATCAGCCAGCTGTGATAGAGTTTGTCGGGCGCAATCCCATATCTCACATTATACCCTTGTGCACCAGGAACCGGCTCCCAACTCACCGTGCCGTCCAGCGGGCCAACCCGCTTTGCCACGGCCCGGGCTTGGGCTGGCTTTTCCCCTTCACCGTTGCCAAACACCCGTAACCCGCTGATGCGCAGCCTTTGACCATAGGGCAGTTCCCCGCCTGTCACCCGCACATACCGGACTCGGATACCGTCGCTATATTCGTAATAACCGTTGGAACATTCACGAGACACGGTTTCCCGGGTGGTCCAGGTCTTGCCGTCCAGACTTGTTTCCACTGTATAGTGGGAAATCTGGGGCTGCAATTCGATATGCCGGGTTGCACGCACATCCCCGTAGCTGTCGGAAGGGAAGTCCACCACCAGTCCGTCATCGGCCAAGTTCACCTGGATGGCCCGGACATCACATTCCCTTTCCAGGTCTACACTGAGCCACTGGCCCGGGGCATCGCTGCCCGCACTCCACCAGTTGCGACAGGTTTCATTCACAGCCAGCGCAGGATTGCTCCCCGGCGCGGTGGAGGAGGCTGTGACCGGCTTGCGATAGCTCAGCAACATCCATTCCGGCTGCCACAGGGAAACATCAAAGGCCCCCTCTGGAATGCGATGGGGGTAATCGGCAAAATTCTGGTTGCAGAACAGCACACCGTCCCGGTCAAAGCCCGCCGGGAACAGTCCCACCCGGCGCTCAAAATCATGGTTTACCGAAATACGCATGGTGGCTGTGTGCCAGTAGTTTCCGTGCTGATCGGCAATGGTACTGCCATGCCCTGCACCGGTCATAAAGCCACCAGGTACCGCAGAAAAGGGGTTGGAAGTTTGCAGGGTGAAAGGCCCCAGAGGGGACTTGGCGATGTAAACTCCGTCGGCATAGGTATTGTACTGAGTGCCAGGGCAGGCATACTGCAGATAATAGGTTCCATGATGCTTGGTCATGTAGGCCCCTTCGATATAGGGTTTGCCCACAGCAAAAAACATGGCGGCCAGATCATCGGTGCTGATACCGGGAATGTGCTGCATTTCCGGCGGAAATTCCAGTGTGCCGGTGGCGGGGTTGTAGTGCTTTTTCAAAGACTGGTACACCACGCTGGCTTCCCGATTCACCACCCCGTTGTCACCAGGGCGCTCGTAACCAAGCGCCTCTTCCTGACCGCAAATCAATTCCTTCTTTTCACCGATGGGGGTCATGCTTTCAGGATCCAGTTCCACCCCCCAGAGCGGGGCAGTGTTGGAACAGCCCCAGTAGAGGTAAACCCGACCATCATCATCTTGAAACAGATTGGGATCCCAGAAAGCCAAAGGCGCACTGACTTCCTCAAACGGCTCGTGCAGCGGATCCCTGCTGCGCAGGATGGGGCAGTTGCGCCCCTTTCGACTGGCACAGAAATACAGGTACTCCCCCACCTGACGCACGTCGGGAGCATAGTCATAAATCAAGAGATCCGGATCGGCGTGAAAGTCCCAGTGCAGCAAATCTCCAGAGTGCCAAAATCCAGCAGACATAGAGACAAACAGATAATATCTTCCCTTGAAATAGGCCAGCGTGGGGTCGGCGCCCTCCCGGAAACCTGCGATACGGGCCCCCTCTTTCATGTGCTGGTAGCGATACCCCAAATCCAGCGGATTGCAGTAGGTCTGCTTCATGGTGCTCACTCCTTAGAAATCCCTTGCAGCACACGATTGAGCTGCTTGATATCCTCAATGTCAGTCCCGGCTTGCTTGAGCATACTCTCAATGGTCATGCGCTGCATCGCACGCTGCATCATGGCCACCAATGCGGGATTGTCTTTGACCGCGGCGGCCACATCGCCGCGGGCGGCGGTGGCCTTGTCACTGATTTTCTTCAAAATTGGCCCTACCTTTGCATCAGCCATAGCCGCAGCCATATTATCCTTGACACTCCAACAAGTTTCATCCAGTTCTCCGTCAAACCAGTTGTTTACCGCCTGGCGATTGGCCATGGCATAGGCCGGATTGGGCTGATCCACTTTGCGAATCAGAATGGCGCTGGAATATCCTCCAGCCCGGGCTTCTACAGAATGTTTCCCGGTGACAGGTACGCGGAAGATGAACACCTTGTCCCCTGTCTGTGTTTCTTGCAGGCGGCCATCCACATACAAGGATACTTGGGACAGGTTGGAATACACCTTCACCTCAGTGACATCCTCGGCACGATCCACATACCGGCTGCCGCAGGTATGTACAAAAGGCTCTCTGCTCCAGTATGCTTTGTACAAGTAGAAAGCGTCTTTCTTAATCTTGCGATCAAAAGTAACCAGGCCCTTTTGATTTTCGCCGTTTTTGCCCCCCTCATCCCGGCCATCAGCTGCAAAGTCAAACATATTCCACACATGAGTGGCCCACAACCAGGGGCGCTCAGCAATCATTTTTGCCATATGCTCATGGTATACACACTGGTAGGTTTCCGTGTAATCGCCCCGTTCAGGACTGGAAGTCTGAAAGGCGGGGTTTGCATCAGCACCATACTCGCTGAACCCGATGCACCGATCGGGATATTTGGCGTGGTATTCATCAAAGAAGGCATCGTTCTGCTCCAAATCACCCAGGTACCATCCAAAATACAGGTTATAACTGTTTACATCAGGGATTTCCAGGATTGGGTTGGTGATCTCCAGCATAAACACATTGGCCATTGTGGTGGGACGGGTAGGGTCCAGCCGGTGGGCCAATTCGTTGAGCGCACGGTGGTTTTCCAGCAGCTCCTCAGAAACCGGGCTGGCAGCCGTGATTTCGTTGGAGAGCCCCCATACTGCGATGCAGGGATGGTTATAGTTCTGCACGATGAGTTCTTCCATCTGGGTCAGTGTATTCGCCCTGCCGTTGCGCATGTGCATGGTGATATAGGGAATCTCAGCCCAAATGACCACCCCTGTTTCATCGCACAGGTCATAAAATGCCTGGGCGTGCTGGTAATGGGCCAGTCGAATGGTATTGGCCCCCATCTCCAAAATCAGCGCAAGATCCTCCTCCATCATCTCTTTGGTGATGGCAACGCCCACACCCTTGCGGTCCTGATGCCGGGAAACGCCCCGCAGCGGATATTCCCGGCCATTGAGCAGAAAGCCCCTCTGCGGGTCAATCTCAAATTTACGGCAGCCAAAGCGTACAGATTGCGTTTCACCGTTATCCAGCCGGGCGGTGACGGTATAGAGGCAGGGGTCCTCCAGTCCATCCCACAGGCGGGCATTTTCCAACATAAAAACGGCCTTGGCGGTACGATTTTGTACAGGGGCGACGGTTTCCTTCCCATCTAGCGTGAACTGCACCGTATCAGCCCCTGCCACAAAGGCCTCCACCGTCACCTCACAGCGGCGTTTTTCCAAGTCAGTAACTACCGGCGTTACCTTCACGGGTACTGCACCATTTTCCCCCATGATGAAGTGAGCGGCTGGCAGAATGTGCAATATCACATCCCGATAGATGCCCCCGTAGAAGGTGAAGTCGGCCTTCTGGGGGTAAACGCTGTCGTTGTCGCTGTTATCCACCTCAACGGTAAGGGTATTGACATCTTGCAATGTGTCGGTAATATCTACCCGGAAGGTAGAATATCCACCCTTGTGTTCGGCCAGACGCTGCCCATTCAGGGATACCACCGCCGTCATGGCCACACCGTCAAACTGCAGTACCACCCGACCGCCTTCCGGCAGCTGGATGTCCGGCAGCTGAAGGGCATAGGTGCAGGTACCGCGGTAGTAATCGTTGCCGCCGTCCTGGCCGTCCACTGCATTCCAGGTGTGGGGCAGGGTCACAGGTTCGCTGTGTCCCTGCTTGGTAAACGTCCAGCCGGTATTTAGTACAATGTGTTTGCTCATGGGAATCCAACTCCTTGTATGTCGCTTGTGGGGAGCCATATCAAAACCGAAAGGACCGCTGGTCCTTTCGGTTTCGATATGGCAAAAGGTTTTACTGCGGTTTTCCGCTCCCAACCTGCGCAGCAGCTTTCTTTTCAGCAATGCGCTTCTGCACGCAAACCATTTCCTCCTTGGTCAGCGGGCAGTCACGCATGGCCACCAGGGTAATGACCCAGCCGATGATGGGCAGTCCATACTTGAGGGATAAGGTCATCCAGAAAATAGCCGAGGTGCAGGGGTCGGTGGGCTGAGGCATGGTGGTGGTATATCCCAGCAGCGCCACAGCACACGTGGCAATGACTGCTGCAGAAGAGGTGATCAGCTTGTCCACCAGGCTGTAGGTGCCGGTTACCACTGCCGGAATATAGCGGCCGCTACGATCCAGCTCATAGTCAACGGTATCAGCCATATAGGAGGTGTTGGATGTGGTAATGCACATATTAGAGCCATTGAGCAGCAGTGTAAGCACCACATAAATCACCATCGACGGGCTGCCCATCACACCAATCTGGGCGGGGTCTCCGAAGATAAAGAAGAGCACCAACACCGCCGTGATGGTCATGCTGACATAGGTCCAGGTAACAATGCCATTCTTGCTGCCATGCTTGCCCACATATTTGGCGCCGAAGGCGGCAAAGAATATGGACGGCACCATGCTAATCACCGTCAATATGGTAGCAAGCCCCATGTTCCCGATGAGGATACCGTTGAACATCGTATTGATGATGGCCTGGCTGCCTACCTGCTGAGCCAGCTTATCAGAGGCATTGGAGGCAATGTAACATTGCAGCGGCTTGTTGTATTTGAGCACTTCAATGATATCTGCCAGTTTCAGCGGCTCATGCTTTTGGGTGCCCATAAAGGTTTCAGGCTTGTCGTAAGAGGAAACACCCAGACAAACCAGCACCGTACCGACACCGGCCACCAGCAGGGTAACGTTACAAGCCGCCGTCAGGAATGCCTGGTTATACTGTCCTCCAAACATGGGCAGCAGCACTACATTCAGGACCATCGACATTGCCATAGGCACCAGATAGTTGAACACCGTCGTCCAAACGCCAATGGTCGGGCGCTGATTGGGGTCATTGGTCATGATAGCAGGGATGGTCTGCGCTGTCATGTTGCTCACAGTGTAACCGATGATATAAATGACATATAGCAATGCAAATATCGGCAGCCCCAGCCCCTTAGAGGAGAAGCCAGTAAACATACCATAGAGCGCAGCGGCCTCGATGAGGAAACCGGCCACCATCAGGATACGCAGCTTACCGAACCGGGTGTTGACGCGGTCGTACACAAAGGCGAGCATGGGATCTGTAATGCCATCCAAGATGCGGGAACAGGTCAGGATAATGCCTACCACGGCAGTGGTAATGCCGTAGCCTATACTGGCAGAGTAACTGGCCATTCCGATCAGGGTATAGACGCTCATGCCCACTAGTCCGTTGCAGGCGTAGCAGATGATTTGCCAGAGCTTAGCGCGGCGATACTGTACGCCGTCAAGCTCGCTGGCCGTAGGTCTTTTTTTGAACACGGTTCTTCTCCTCCTAAAAAAGTATGGTGCTTGGTTTCTGCCCTCACTATACCAGATTGCCACCCGGCGGGAGAGTCACTATTTCACAAAGGTGTGCAATTATTCGTGTGCTTTCCACTCCATATTGATTTTTTACCCTTGATTTTAGATTTTTGCACGCTTATCTCCCCACAGGTATGATATGATGCAAACAACAACACAGAAATACCCGACTCATAACTAGGAGGAACCACATATGCAGCAGTTCGAAAAAGGATTTCTGGTGGGCGCCGCCACTGCAGCCCATCAAGTAGAGGGTAACAATATCCACTCGGATTATTGGGCGCAGGAACAACTGCCCCACTCCAGCTTCACCGAGCCCAGCGGCATCACCTGTGATCATTACAATCGATATGAGGAAGATATCCGCCTGCTGGCTGAGGCCGGACTGAATGCTTACCGCTTTTCCATTGAGTGGGCACGCATTGAGCCGGAGGAAGGTCAGTTTGACACCACCGAGATCGAACATTATCACAAAGTCATTGCCTGCTGTAAGGCCCATAGAGTAGAACCGGTGGTCACCCTGCTGCACTTTACCAGTCCAAAATGGTTGATTGTCAAAGGCGGGTGGGAAGCCGAGTCCACCGTAGAGGATTTCCGGCGGTATGTCACTTATGTCATGGAACAGCTGGGCAGCCAACTGCACTATGTCTGTACCATCAACGAGGCCAACATGGGCCTGCAGCTTGCAGCCATCTCCAAGCGATTCCGTCTGATGGCCGAACAGGCGGCCAAATCTGCTGCTGCCACAGGCAAATCCGCTGAAGGTACCGTACAGGTGGGCATGAATTTTCAAAAAATGATGGAAAACATGAGGTTTGCCGCCGAAGAAAACGCCGGGGTATTCGGCGATCCGCAGCCCAAAATTTTTGTCAGCGAACGCACCCCCCAAGGCGATCTTCTCATCATGCGCGCCCACGCCGCTGCCCGCGAAGTCATCCGAACCCTCTGCCCCCATGTGAAGGTGGGGCTTACCCTTTCCCTCCATGACCTGCAGGCCCAGCCGGGCGGCGAATCCTTTGCCGAGGCCGCTTGGGCGGAGGAGTTCACTCACTACCTGCCCTATATTGCAGAGGACGATTTCCTGGGGGTGCAGAACTATACCCGCACCCTGTATGGTCCCACCGGTCAGCTACCCGCCCCTGAAGGCGTTGAACTGACCCAAATGGACTATGAATTTTATCCCCAGGCTCTGGAAAATGTGCTTCGTCGGGTTGCAGAGGACTTCCACGGTGACCTGATTGTCACCGAAAACGGGATTGCCACCGCCGATGACACCCGCCGGGTCGCTTTCATCCAGCAGGCTTTATCCGGAGTGCAGCGTTGTATCACCGATGGTCTGCCCATCAAGGGGTACCTCCATTGGAGTTTGATGGATAACTTTGAGTGGCAAAAAGGCTATTCCATGAACTTTGGCCTGATTGCCGTAAATCGGGCAACCATGGCCCGCACACCCAAACCCAGTCTGAAAGTGCTGGGCGGCTATACCGGCGTATAAATCTCCAAACGGATGTCTTTCCATCATCTCTTTTCTCATGGGATAGCAGCCACAAGCGGCCATTAGACTGCTTGTTGGAGTTCTCATTTTCTCGTCCTTTGCTGTGTAACTAAAAACAGCGAATGATAGCATTTTACTTCCGCTTCATGGTATAATGACATAAAGTGAGGTGCTTTTTGGATGGAGATTGTACAGAACATGAAATTACTAGCTGAACTAATTCAATGCGGCAGCCCGATTTTCACTTGGTGTTACAACGAAAGAGGTTCCTTATTGGGCAGCAACTGCCCGGATGAAGCTTTTTTATCAGGTGTGTTCGAACTTTTTGGCTGCAAGGAGCAGATGCTGGCATACGGCGCTTTGCACGACACTCCTCTCATGCTGGGAACTGCCTTAGGTGTATTGTGGGCTGCCGCCTTCGAAAAGGAAGCTGGTCAGCTCAAACGTGCTTGGGTAATCGGACCGGTTTTCTATCAAGATGTTTCCATGCGTGCCATTGAGCATGGGCTGCGCTATTATAGTCGTTTGGAAACCAGCGTTTCCTGGGCAATGAACCTGAAAAAAATCCTTGCCAAAGTCCCTGTGGTACAAAACACCATCCTACATCGCTACACCTTGATGGTACACTACTGTCTGACTGGAGAACACCTTTCTGTAAGCGATATTATAAACGATAGTAACAGTGCAGCACTTCCCCAGGTATCCAATGCACCACAACTCCCTGCCCATGACCGCCATAAGGTCTGGATGGCAGAACAGGGGCTGCTGCAAATGGTACGCACCGGTGACTTAAACTATAAGCAGGCACTTTCCCACAGTATGTCCCTAAGTGCCGGCGTACCGGTACACAGCGATGAAGCCCTGCGGCAAAGTAAAGTATCGGTGATTGTATTCACTTCACTGGTGTGCCGTGCGGCCATTGAAGGCGGTCTTTCCCCCGAGGAAGCTTATGCTTTGGGTGATAGCTACATCCAAGCTGCTGAATCCGCCCAGACATTGGACAATCTGAACCCGCTGAGTCATATGATGTACGATGATTTTATCCGGCGGGTTCATAAATGCCGCACCAACCCTAAGCTCAGCCGCCCGGTGCAGCAGTGCGTGGATTATATTGAAATGAACCTGGACCGGAAGATCCGAGCCAGCGACTTGGCCCTTGTGGTGGGTTATAGTGAATATTATCTAACCCAAAAATTCAAAGCGGAAATGGGCATTTGTATCAACGACTATATCAAATTTGCCAAAATTGAACGAGCCAAGATTCTACTGAAAAGCACCGATCAGACCGTACAGGAGATTGCCGCACACCTATGTTTCAGCACCAGAAACTATTTTTCCCGGGTTTTTCTTGATGTGACCGGCCAAACCCCCATGCAATACCGGGAAGGATAAAACTGTTCCATACACCAAAACAGACAGCGAGGAACATTCCTCTATCCCAAATCTGTTTCATTTTTTACTGCAAGAAACGTAATCTGAAAGCGAAAGGACTGTAGAACCGTGCAGGCAACCAATCTGCGAACCAATCATCTGACAGCCCCTCTGGGGATGAATGACGGCCCGCTGTTTTTATCCTGGCAATGCACCGGCGGACTAAGCCAGACCGCTTATGAAATTCAGCTGACGGCAGGCGGCGTTCTCCACTGGGAAAGCGGCAAGACTCCCAGCCGCACCATGCATGCCGATGCCCCCGCCATAGTTGGTTCCCGGGTACGCGGCAGCTGGCGGATTCGTCTGTGGGACGAAAATGACCACCCCGGCCCTTGGAATGAAGCCTCCTTCGAAACTGGTCTTACCCCCGAAGATTGGAAGGGCCTATGGGTGGACCCCGAAACCGAGCCAATCGAGATTCCCGGCGACGATGCCATCAATGTCTTTGCTCGTTCCAACTGGGAGCGTAAGCAGTCGGCAAAGGCGGCTGCCGACAAAGGAGTCCCAGAACCTTATCAGCCTCATCGACCGGCCTCTTTCCTGCGCAAGACCTTCAACGCCCCTGCAGGCAGCGGACGGCTGTATATCACAGCCAGGGGTCTGTATGTAGCGTGGCTCAATGGTGTGCGGGTGGGTGATATGGTTCTGGCACCCGGCAGTTTTACCGCTGATAAGCATCTCGGCGCCCAGACTTATGATGTAACCGACCTTCTTCAGGAAGGCGAAAACGAGTTGCTCATTGCTTTGGGAGACGGCTGGTATCGCAGCACCAGCGGCGTGGACGGCGACCGCAACCTGTTCGGGGATACACTCGGCGTTTTGTTTCAGCTGGAAGTCAACGGACAAGCCGTATGTGTTTCGGACGAACGTATGCAGGCCACCCAACAGGGCCCCATCCGCCAGAACGATATGCAGCAGGGCGAGGTGTACGATGCCCGTCTGGAAGACCTATGCTCCGGTTGGCACGGTGTGCGAGCCTATTCAGACACCTTGCCCATCACAGGTATGAACACAGTTCCCATCTGCGAGCAGGAAACATTCACCGGCCGGCTCTTCACCACTCCTAATGGGGAACGGGTATTGGATTTCGGGCAAAACATCGCCGGATATGTAGAGATGACCCTTACCGCCCATGCCGGTCAGAAAGTTCTTTTGATCTGCGGCGAAACACTGGATGAAAGCGGGAACTTCACCCAGGAAAACTTTCAGGATCGTAACCGCCATAAAGAGGGCGGCACCGCCCAAATGCTGGAACTCATCTGCAAGGAGGGTGTCAACCACTTCAAACCCAGCTTCACCATCATGGGATTCCAGTATGCTAAGGTGGAAACAGATGCCGACTTGACCGGGGCGGTATTCCGCGCCCATGCGGTCTACTCCGATATGGCAGTGACCGGTTCTTTCACCTGTGGCAATGCAGCGGTGAATAAACTAGTAGAAAACAGCATCTGGAGCCAAAAGAGTAATTTCTGTGATATCCCCACAGACTGTCCTACCCGCGAACGGGCAGGCTGGACCGGCGACATGGGGGTCTTTATTGAAACTGGCCTGACGCTGATGGACTGCTATCCTGTGGCGGAAAAATGGCTGAGTGAATGCCGCCTGAACCAGTATCCCGATGGGCGCATGGCCAACATCGCTCCGCCCAGCAGCCGTCCCGGTTACATGACTCCGATGCTCTGTATGTCCGCCGGGTGGGGTGATGCTGCAATTCTTGTCCCCTACGCTTTATATAAACGCACGGGTGACCGTCGGATTCTCTCCGATAACTATGAGATGATGCAGCGGTGGTATGCCTTTTTGCTGGGACGTGCGCAGCAGACCACCGAGGAACAGCAGAGCGGTGAATACTCCAAATACACGGTGCTCAATGGGTTGGACTACGGCGAGTGGTGTGAACCCGGCGTAACCCCTATGCAGTCCATGTCCAACCCACGCAAGAGCGTCGGCACTGCATACCTGGCTTACTCTGGAAGACTCCTTGCTGAAATCGCAGCAGCACTGGGCCGCCAGGAGGATGCTTGCCTCTATTGCGATACGGCTTCCAAAGCAGAAAAAGCTTACCGTGCCGCCTTTACGCAGGACGGTGTTATCCACTCCGAACGCCAGTGCGAATATGTCCGTGCCATTGCCTTTCATCTCTTAGGGGACGAGGAACGCCGGACCGCTGCCGCCACCTTAAACAAAATGGTCATAGACAGCGGCTATCATCTGAACACTGGATTCCTTTCAACCCCTTTCCTGTGCAGCGTATTGGCTCAATACGGTTATGCCGATACCGCCTATCGCCTGCTCCTTCAGCCGGAAGCCCCCGGCTGGCTTTATGCGGTAAACAAAGGTGCCAACACAATCTGGGAAACCTGGACCGGCATTGATGCCGATGGCAAGCCTCACGAATCGCTGAATCACTATTCCTACGGAGCTATCTGCGGTTGGCTTTTTGGTGGTGTCTGCGGTATCCATTTGGCGGACGAAAAGCTGACCATCTCCCCCACGCCCCACAAAGCCCTGGGGTATGCCAAGGCCGTCTACAACTCCCCCGTAGGGTGCATTGCGAGCAGCTGGCGCTATGACGGCGATTCCGTTTGCTATGAATTTACAATCCCCCCTAACATGGTGGCTGACATCCACCTCCCAGACGGACGGACCACAACACTTCCAGCCGGCACTCATACAATGTAAAGAGAAATCACATCATCTAGCGAGAGAATGCCGTTAAACTCTCTTCAACGGATTCGTGCAAATACACAGGCTCCAAGGGATGTTTTCTTAATGCAGGAAAAGCACCACTTGGAGCCGTTTGCTTGAGCGTTCGCTGAAGCGTTCCCTAAAACCACAAACATCGCTGTCCGTTCAGACTTCCCTCAATATACAACCTTACTCGGGACAAATTGTTGTAATACGATACTGTGCTAGGCTGCATCCATATGCTCCTTTCAACCTTTATGGAAAAAACTACTTTTTCGTATCCACTGATTCAAGAATAGCATGGACAGTCATGCGGGCCTTGGTAAGCAAATAGGCCGCTTTACTTTTAGCATAGCACAACCAATCAAAACCTGCAAATAAAGTCCCTGTTTGCCTCAAAATCGGTCTTTATTTGCCCCTGGTAATACGAGAGTACAATGAAAAGAACACGCAGAAAGGAGCGTGCCCATGGGACCCTATTATCTGGCCATCGACATCGGTGCATCCAGCGGACGGCATATTCTAGGGCATATTGAAAACGGGCAAATGATTCTGGAGGAGATTTACCGTTTTGAAACCCATCAGGTCCATCGCAACGGGCATGACTGCTGGGATATTGACCACCTTTGGCAGAGCATTCTGGACGGACTGAAGGTCTGCAAGACGCTGGACAAGCTTCCCGTTTCACTGGGCATCGACACCTGGGCGGTGGATTTTGTCCTTCTGGATCAAAGCGGGGTGCGCATTGGGGACGCAGTTGCTTACCGGGACAGCCGCACCGAGGGCATCGACCATATCGTAGAGGCAAAAATCCCTCCCGAGGAACTTTACGCCCGCACCGGAATCCAAAAGCAGAACTTCAATACCATCTATCAGCTTGCCGCCCTGCAGCAAGAACACCCCGAGCAGCTGCAAGCCGCACACAGCCTGTTGATGATTCCTGACTACTTCAACTACTTGCTTACCGGCGTACAAAAGCAGGAGTACACCAACGCAACCAGCACCGGTCTGGTCAATGCTTCCACAAAGGAGTGGGACAGGGAGCTGCTGGAATACCTGAATTTACCCAGCCGCCTGTTCGGCCCCCTTTCCGTGCCAGGGGAAGTGCTCGGCCCGCTGCGGCCAGACATCGCCGAGGCCGTTGGCTTCCAGACCACTGTGGTGTTGCCCGCAACCCATGACACCGGCTCCGCTTTTCTGGCTGTACCCGCCGAGTGCGACAATGCGATTTACCTGTCCAGCGGCACCTGGAGCCTACTGGGCGTGGAAAACGCCCAGCCCATCACCAGTGAAGCCAGCCGTTTACAGAACTTTACCAACGAGGGCGGCGCCTGGTACCGTTACCGATACTTAAAAAACATCATGGGACTGTGGATGATTCAGTCCATCCGCCGAGAACTAAACGGCGTGGATTATGTGGAGGGCAAAGCCCGGGCCACATGGACGCTGAATGTTGCCGCAGGGGAACGCCAGTGGAGCTTCCCTGACCTAATTGCCTGTGCCGAGGCCGAGGAGCATTTTTGCAGCATCGTGGACGCCAACGACGCCGCCTTTCTCGCCCCGGACAGCATGATTGCCGCCGTACAAGAGGCCTGCCGACGCAGCGGTCAGCCGGTTCCCGCTACCGTGGGCCAGCTGATACAATGCGTCTACCGCAGCCTGACGCTTTGCTACAAAAGCGCCATCGCCGAGCTGTCCCGCCTGACCGGCAAAGACTATGCTGCCATCCACATTGTGGGCGGTGGTTGCCAGGATCATTACCTCAACCGTATGACCGCCTGTGTGACCGGTCTGCCTGTGTGGGCCGGTCCGGTAGAAGGCACCGCCATTGGCAATCTTGTGGTCCAGATGATTCACGGCGGTGACTTCGCTGATCTTGCCACGGCCCGCACCTGCATCCGTAAAAGTTTCGATATTAAGGAGGTACTTTCTCAATGAGCATATTGGTGGAAACCAGAGCCCGCGTCGGCGTATTCGCCATCGCCCTGGGCGCTTACCTGCCCCAATTCCCCAGCCTGATCCCCGAGTTTCAGACCCAGTATGAGCAATTCAAGTCCACCATCCCCGATACGGTGGAATTGGTGGACGGCGGCATCGTCACCACCAAGGAACTGAGCCAGCAAGCCGGCGACAAGTTCCGCGCCGCCGACGTGGATCTGGTGATTGTGCAGTTGCTAACCTACGCCACCTCCTACAATATGCTGCCCGCCGTGCGGGATCTGGATGTGCCGGTGGTGCTGGTGAACGTGCAGAAACTGCGTGCTCCCGACTACGCCAACACCGACACCGCCAAATGGCTGGGCGAGCTGTACGCCTGCGGCGCAGTGGGCGAGATGGTGGCCGATCTGGAGCGGGCGGGCAAGCGCCACGCAGTCATCACCGGCGTGGCAGAGGGCGGAGACCCGATTGTGCAGGAGCAAATCAACGACTGGTGCAAGGCCGCACAGGTGCGCCGCCGTTTCCGGGATACCAACCTGGCCCAGATTGGCCGTCCCTACCCCGGAATGATGGACTTGTACATCGATGAGACCAACCTGTATCACCGGATGTGGCTGTACACCAAGCAATTTGACTGGGAAAAGATGTGGTCCATTGCCGATGACATTACCGACGAGGCGGTCATTCAAGCCAAGGCCGAGGAGATTCTGGACACCTTCGACATCGAGGGCGGCGGCACCGTGGAAAAGGTCTGGGAGATGGCCCGCTATGTGGTGGCCTTCGAACAGTGGGTCAAGGAGGAGAAAATCGCCTTCATCGCCTCCCACTACGACGGCTTTGCCCAGGGCAAAGCGGGCGTGCTGGACTCCATGCTGATTCCCGCCTTCTCCATGCTCATCAAACAGGGCGTGGCCTGCGCCGTTGAGGGCGATATCAAAGTCTCCATGGCCATGTCCATTTTAAAAACCATTGCCGGAGAGGGACAGCTGTCTGAGATGTACTCCATCGACTTCAACCAGGACATCTGTATCATCGGCCATTCTGGCTCCGGCGACGCAGCTATCTCTGCCAAAAAGCCCACCATGAAGATTGTTCCTGTCTTCCACGGCAAGACCGGCGGCGGATACCTGACTCAGTTCTACCCCCATCTGGGTCCTGTGACCTATCTGGGCATTACCCAGGACAAGGACGGCCGCTTCAAGTTTGTTGTGGCGGAGGGCATCAACGAGGACGGCCCCATCTTCACCTTCGGCGACACCAATATGCGCACCCGCTTTTCCTGTGGAGCCCGAGCGTTCGTCAATCGCTGGAGCGAGGCCGGCCCCACCCATCACATGGCCGCTGCCTCTGGCCGCCACATCGACACCATTCTGAAGGTTGCGGAGATTTTCAACGTACCAGTGGATGTCATCACCCGCTGAGTCATCCTGCAAAAGCGTTGTGATCAAAAGAAAGGAAGAGTGTAAATGGAGATTTACGACATCAACTGTGTCAAAGGATTCATCCGCATGTGCAATGACGGTTGGCTACAGGGCTGGCACGAGCGCAACGGCGGCAATCTGACCTACCGCATGACCGAGGATGAGGTGGCTGCCTGCCGTCCATTCTTTGATGAGACTGCCCGCGAGTGGGTCAACATGGGGGTTCAGGCCGAGAATCTGGCCGGGGAATACTTCATCACCACCGGTTCCGGCAAATACTTTCGGAATGTGAATCCCGATCCCATCCACAGCATCGGCATCGTAGAAATCAATGCATCTGGCGACAGCTGGCGCACCGTCTGGGGACTGGCCGAGGGCGCTAAACCCACCAGCGAGTTCCCCAGCCATTTCATGAACCACAGTGTGCGCAAAACTGCTACCAGCGGCGCAAACCGGGTCATCTACCACTGCCACGCCACAAACGTCATCGCCTTGACCTACATACTGCCCCTGACCGACCGGGATTTCAGCCGTGCCCTATGGCAGTCCGCCACCGAATGTTCCGTGGTCTTCCCCGAGGGCGTGGGCGTTTGCCCCTGGATGGTCCCCGGCGGCTCTGACATCGCCATGGCCACCAGCGAAAAGATGAAACTCTATCAGGCTGCCGTCTGGGCGCAGCACGGCCTGTTCGTCTCCGGCCCAGACTACGACACCACCTTTGGTTTGGCACACACCATCGAGAAGAGCGCCGAAATCTATGTCAAGGTGCTGTCCATGGGCGGCGGTCTGATTCGTCAGACCATCGAGGATGACAACCTGCGCGCCATCGCCCAGGACTTCGGCGTGAAGCTGAACGAAGATTTCCTCCACTGAGCCCTGGGCGATTCCCATCGTCATGGTTCTATTGTCCTTAGCGCCGCGGCTTATCTGGCCGCGGCGCATCTAAAAAGGTCACTTGCCTCTCGATTTAGTGTTCTGTCTTCAACTCCCCTCAATCCCCCGCTTTCCAGGCAAAACAAAACAGCGGACAGTCCGTTGTGGACTGTCCGCTGTCATCTTATGTCGGCATTACCTATTTTCCCAGGCCGTCGCCAGCCAAGTATTTTCGGCGCAAGTGAGCTTAACTGCCGTGTTCGGAATGGGAACGGGTGGACCCTCACTGCAATCAACACCGACTACTCCTCGGTTTTACCCTTCGGAGTGGTACACCTTCAGGGACTCGAACCCTGGACACCCTGATTAAGAGTCAGGTGCTCTACCAACTGAGCTAAAGG
>CALXDR010000006.1 GCA_944387115.1 uncultured Oscillospiraceae bacterium | reverse complement strand
CGCTCTGGCAGTTGGTCATGCCGCCCTTGATGGAGTGCATCTCGCAGGGGGCGTAGCCGATGATGAGGGAGGGGCCGGGATAGGCCTCGGCCTCACGGATGGCAGCCAGGGTCTGGTTGGGATTGGCGCCCATAGCCACCTGAGCCACGTACACATAGCCGTACTGCATGGCAATCTCGGCCAGGCTCTTCTTGTTCATGTGCTTGCCGGAGGCAGCGAACTGAGCCACAGCGCCGATGTTGGTGGACTTGGAGGCCTGACCGCCGGTGTTGGAGTACACCTCGGTGTCAAACACGAAGATGTTCACATCCTCGCCGGAGGCGATGACGTGATCCAGGCCGCCGTAACCGATGTCGTAGGCCCAGCCGTCGCCGCCGAAAATCCACACGGACTTCTTCACCAGCAGGTCGGCCATCTCCACGATCTCACGGGTGCAGGCACAGGCCTCGCAGTCGCAGTCGCGGGCGGCGTGCTTCTGGCACAGCTCCAGCAGCTTGGCGCTGGTGACCTTGGACTGCTCGCCGTCGTTGCGGCTGTCCAGCCAGGCCTTGGCGGCCTCCACCAGCTCCTCGTCGGCATAGTCGATGCCGATCAGCTTCTCAACGACCTGAACCAGCTTCTCACGGCGCTGCTGAACGCCCACATACATACCCAGACCGTGCTCGGCGTTGTCCTCGAACAGGGAGTTGGCCCAGGCGGGACCCTTGCCCTCTGCGGTGGTGCAGTAGGGGCTGGTGGCAGCGGGGCCGCCCCAGATGGAGGAACAGCCGGTGGCGTTGGAGATGAACATACGGTCGCCGCAAACCTGGGTGACCAGACGGGCATAGGCAGTCTCGGCACAGCCGGCGCAGGAGCCGGAGAACTGCAGCAGGGGCTGCTTGAACTGGCTGTCCTTCACGTTGGCGATGCTGGCAATGTCCTCCTTCACGGAGACCTTGCTGACCATGTAGTCGAACACAGGCTGCTTCACGCTCTCCTGCTCCAGGGGCTGCATGACCAGGCTCTTGGTGGGACACACGCCGGCGCACACGCCGCAGCCCATACAATCCAGCTGGCTGACGGCCAGGGAGTACTTGTACACGCCCTTGGCCTTGCCTGCCTTGAACTCCATAATCTGAGCGGCGGCAGGGGCGGCAGCGGCCTCCTCCTCGGTGAGGGCGAAGGGACGGATGGTGGCGTGGGGGCAGACGTAGGCGCACTGGTTACACTGCACGCAGGTCTCAGCCTTCCAGGCGGGCACGGACACGGCTACGCCGCGCTTCTCGTAGGCGGAAGCGCCCAGCTCGAAGGTGCCGTCCACGTAGTTGATGAACTTGGACACGGGCAGGGAGTCGCCGTCCATCTTGTTGACGGGCTCGAGAACGTCGTCCACCATGCTCACCAGCTCAGCCTTGCCGGCCTTGACGGAGATGGGCTTGTTGTCCTCGGCGGTGGCCCAGGAGGCGGGAACCTCCACCTTCTTGAAGGCGGTGGCGCCGGCGTCGATGGCCTTGTGGTTCATATCCACCACGTCCTGGCCCTTCTTCAGGTAGGAGCGGGTGGCAGCTTCCTTCATGTAGTTGACGGCCTCTTCCTGGGGCATGACGTTGGCCAGGCAGAAGAAGGCGGACTGAAGGATGGTGTTGGTGCGCTTGCCCATGCCAATCTCAATGGCCAGGTCAATGGCGTTGATCATGTACAGCTGGATGTTGTTCTGGGCGATGTAGCGCTTGGAAGCGGCGTCCAGGTGGTGATCCAGCTCCTCAAAGCTCCACTGGCAGTTGATGAGGAAGGTGCCGCCGGGCTTCACGTCACGCACGATGGGGAAGCCCTTGGTGATGTAGCTGGGCACGTGGCAGGCCACGAAGTCAGCCTTGTTGATGTAGTAGGGCGCACGGATGGGCTGATCGCCGAAGCGCAGGTGGCTGATGGTCACGCCGCCGGTCTTCTTGGAGTCGTACTGGAAGTAAGCCTGTACGTACTTGTCGGTGTGGTCGCCGATGATCTTGATGGAGTTCTTGTTGGCGCCCACGGTGCCGTCGCCGCCCAGACCCCAGAACTTGCACTCGATGGTGCCCTCGGCAGCGGTGTTGGGGGAGGGCTTCTCCTCCAGGGACAGGTGGGTCACATCGTCCACGATGCCCAGGGTGAACAGACGCTTGGGCTGCTCCTTGGTCAGCTCCTCATACACAGCAAACACGCTGGAGGGGGGAGTGTCCTTGGAACCCAGGCCGTAACGGCCGCCAATCACGGAGATGTCGGTGCGGCCGGCGTTGGCCAGAGCGGTGACAACATCCAGGTACAGAGGCTCGCCCTGTGCGCCGGGCTCCTTGGTGCGGTCGAGCACAGCGATGTGCTTGCAGGTGGCGGGAATGGCAGCCAGCAGCTTGTCGGCACGGAAGGGGCGGTACAGACGCACCTTAATCAGACCAACCTTCTCGCCGTGGGCGTTCAGGTAGTCGATGACCTCCTCGGCCACATCGCACAAAGAGCCCATGGCGATGATGACCCGGTCGGCATCGGGAGCACCGTAGTAGTTGAACAGCTGGTAGTTGGTGCCCAGCTTGGCGTTGACCTTGCCCATGTACTCCTCCACGATCTCGGGCAGAGCATCGTAGTAGGGGTTGGAGGCCTCACGGTGCTGGAAGAAGATGTCGCCGTTCTCGTGAGAGCCGCGCATGGAGGGGTGGTCGGGGTTGAGGGCGTGGGCACGGAAGGCGGCCACAGCGTCCATGTCCACCATCTCGGCCAGGTCCTCGTAATCCCAGATGGCAATCTTCTGAATCTCGTGAGAGGTGCGGAAGCCATCAAAGAAGTTCAGGAAGGGCACCCGGCCCTTGATGGCGGCCAGGTGGGCCACAGCGGACAGGTCCATGACCTCCTGGGGGTTGGACTCAGCCAGCATGGCAAAGCCGGTCTGACGGCAGGCCATGACGTCGGAGTGGTCGCCAAAGATGTTCAGAGCGTGGCTGGCCACAGTACGGGCAGACACGTGGAACACGGTGGGCAGCAGCTCGCCGGCGATCTTGTACATGTTGGGGATCATCAGCAGCAGGCCCTGGGAAGCAGTGTAGGTGGTGGTCAGAGCACCGGCGGCCAGGGAGCCGTGTACGGTGCCGGCGGCACCGGCCTCGGACTGCATCTCCACCACCTTAACGGTCTGACCGAAGATGTTCTTCCGGCCAGCTGCGGCCCACAGGTCCACATTGTCCGCCATGGGGCTGGACGGAGTGATGGGGTAGATGCCCGCCACTTCCGTGAACGCGTAGGACACATGAGCGGCAGCGGTGTTGCCGTCCATTGTTTTGAACTTTCGCGCCATGTTTGTGTTCTCCTCCTTGTTCTGCCCAGACCCGGGGGGCCGGGGCAAATTAGAAATACATAACCTCTGGTCAATCACGGAGGGCGGGGGAAAAATAGGTAGGACCACTCATTCCACCGCCGAGAATTGACCGACACACTTAGTGTATCACGGTTTCACGAAATTTGCAAATGGGAAACACGATTTTTTTAGGCAACAGCAAAAAAATTTTTGCCAGCATTTCTTGACAATTTGTCAACTAATTTGGAGGCTGAAAAGGGGGAGTATTCGGGAAAAAATATGGGGGCTATCTTGCGGGTTTCCTGGAATTCTGGTAGTATAGTCAATATTTTAGGGATTTGGAGTGGTAGGACCATGGTGTGTAATGTGCGCTCACTGGGGTTGCATGGGGTGTTGGGATACCCGGTGACGGTGGAATGTGCCCTGTCCTCGGGGCTGCCCGCCTTCGATGTGGTGGGTCTGCCCGATGCGGCGGTGAAGGAGGCCAGAGAGCGGGTGCGCTCGGCGGTGCGGGCCAGCGGGTTCGACTTTCCGGTGTCGCGTATCACGGTGAATTTGGCCCCTGCTGACCGTAAAAAAGGGGGAACTGTGTACGATTTACCCATTTTATTGGGAATTCTGGCGGCGGGGCATCAGATTCCGTTCCAGGGGATGGAGGATGCAGCCTTCCTGGGGGAGCTGTCCCTGTCCGGCTCTCTGCGCCCGGTATCCGGGGTGCTGCCCATGGCGCTGGCCGCCCAGCGCGCGGGGGTGCGCAGGCTGTTTGTCCCGGCGGACAACGCCCCCGAGGCCACTCTGGCGGAGGGGGTGGAGGTGTATCCCGTGGAATCGGTGCAGGCTCTGGCAGCCCACCTGCGGGGGGAGACAGCCCTGACGCCCGCTCCGGTCTGGACCGCCCCGGAGGAGGGGGCGGGGGGGCCGGATTTTGCAGAGGTAAAGGGGCAGGAACAGGCCAAGCGTGCCCTGGAGGTGGCGGCGGCAGGGGGGCATCACATCCTGCTGTCCGGCAGTCCCGGCTCTGGCAAGTCCATGCTGTCCAAGCGCCTGCCCTCCATCCTGCCGGATATGACCCGGGAGGAGGCGCTGGCCTGCACGGAAATTTACTCTGTGCTCGGCCTGACCAGCCGGGAGCACCCCATGGTGACCAGCCGTCCCTTCCGTGCGCCCCACCACACGGTGTCCACAGCGGGGATGGCGGGCGGGGGCGGCGGCCTGCGGCCGGGGGAAATCTCCATGGCCCACAACGGGGTGCTCTTCCTGGATGAGCTGCCTGAATTCTCTGCCGATGTGCTGGAGGTGCTCCGCCAGCCGCTGGAGGACGGGCAGGTGCAGATTACCCGGGTGGCGGGGTCGGTGACCTATCCCAGCCGGTTCATGCTGGTGTGTGCCATGAATCCCTGCAAATGCGGCTGGTATGGGCATCCCTCCGGGCGGTGCACCTGCTCCAAAGAGGGGGTGCGGCGGTACCAATCCAGGCTGTCCGGCCCCATGATGGACCGCATTGACCTGTGCGTGGATGTGCCCAGCCTGGATTTTGACGAGCTGTCTGGGCGGGGAGCGCCGGGGGAGAGCTCTGCCCAGATTCGAGCCAGGGTGAATGCGGCCCGGGCCAT
This sequence comes from uncultured Oscillospiraceae bacterium, assembly GCA_944387115.1. Taxonomy (GTDB): domain Bacteria; phylum Bacillota; class Clostridia; order Oscillospirales; family Oscillospiraceae; genus Enterenecus. The sequence continues at coordinate 45,783 of CALXDR010000006.1, read as the reverse complement.
TCAGACCGCCCGCTTCGGCCCCGACGGCCCGGCCTGCAACGCCCACATGGGGCCCAGGGAGCTGAAGGAATATTGCCAGCTGGACGAGGCGGGGGAGACCCTTATCCGGGGGGCGTATCAGCGCATGGGCCTGACGGCCCGTGGATACGACCGGGTGCTGCGGGTGGCCCGCACGGTGGCAGACCTGGAGGCGTCGGAGCGGATTGAGGCGCACCACCTGGCAGAGGCCCTGCAGTACCGCCGGGCGGAAGGTCTGGCCCGATGAGGGAGGAGGACGCCCTGTGTGGGAGGGGCGTGCGGCCGGGGCTGTGCCGCAGGGCAGGGCGACGCCATGGAGAGAACGGGCTGGACGCCAGGGGGAGCGTGCAAGGCGCTCCCCCTTGGCGGAGGCGCCGGGAAATAGAAAAGGGGACGCTGCGCTACCGCAGCGTCCCCTTTGGCATTTCCAGACTTAACCCACGAAGTTGACCACCAGGGTGAGCACCATAAAGACAATGGCGACCCACTTGGTCAGGCGGGCCAGACGGGCATCGGCAGATCTGGCCTTGTTCTTGGACAGGAAGGTGTCGGCGCCGCCGGAGATGGCGCCGGACAGGCCGGCGCTCTTGCCAGACTGAAGCATCACTACGGTGATGAGCACCAGGGCGGCGATAAAGTACAGGATAGACAGGACAAGCTGCGGAGTGGTCATAGCGTTCAATCCTTTCGGTAACGAGTTCATGAAATGGGCATGGAGCGACCATGCAGGTAGGGTCTATGATAGCATAAGCCCTGGGAGATTGCAAGGGGGCGGGGGGAATTTATTGCCTCAATCACATGGTCAGGTTGACGCCGTCCTCGTCGGACAGGCCGTCTTTCTTGAGCATTTGCTCCAGCACGGCCACATCGGCGGAAATGTCCAGCGCCTCATCCTGAAACAGCCGGTCCAGCTGGGCCTCAAAGGCGCTCACCAGCCGGTCCATCATCCCCTCAATGCGGGCCTTTGTGGCGGAGATGTTGGCGCCCTCCACCCCCTGGGCGTCCAGCTGGGCGTAGGAGCGGAGGATTTTCAGGGTGGTGGGCAGGTAGTAGTTGAGGAAGGTGCGCAGCTGGCTGGCTTTGGCGGGGTGGGACTGCTGATAGTCCAAAATGCGCCGGGTAATCTCCTCAATGCGGTGGATTTTCGCACTCATGGCGGGATTGGGAATGGCCTGGTTCACCTGGCGGATTTCCCGGAGAATCTCATCATCCTCCCCTGCCTGCTGGGGCTGGCCGGCAAACTCCGGCTCGGGCTGTTCCTCCGCCTCCGCCTGGTCCTCCCCCCGGTAGCCGGTGGTGGACAGGTACAGCTTGCCCTCCGCCAAATCCAGATAGCCGCTGGGGAGCACGCCCTGGGCCAGCATCTGGCGCAAATCCTTGCACAGCTTCTTCATGCGGATGTCAAAGGCGGCGGCCATGCGGGTCAAATCAATCTCCTGGTTTGTGCCGATGTAGTCCAGGTAGGCCAGAAACCGCTGGGAGCGCTGACCCTGGCGGACGCCGCTGTAAATGAGTCCTAGAGAGGCGGCTAGGAGCACCACCAAGACGGGGAATTCGTCCAAGTCGTGCCACCCGTCCTGGAGAAGCTCGGCCAGCTGGGCCATGGTGGGGATGGAGAGCAGACCGGCTAGAATGCCGCCCAGGACAATCCGCCCGCGGCCGGTGCCCCGGCGCAGACGATCGCGCAGGGAGCGGTAGGAGGCAGCGCGCGCCTCCTCCTGGGAGAAGGGAGGACTTTGGGCATCCGCCGCCCCCTGCTTCCACTGGGTATCCCGCTTTTGGGCCCCTTTGGCCCCGGCAGAGGGGGCGGCGGTGTGCTGCGTCTGCTGGCTTTGGCCGGGCTGACCCTGCTGGGCCTGGTTCCGGCGCTGGGCACGGTCCACCTCCTGGCGAATCTCACGGGCCAGGTTTTGGGCGAAGCCCTTCATCTCATACCCCGCCGCACGGGCCTTGCTGCGGTAATAGGCCTTTTGCTGTTCGCTCTGGTTGAAGTACACCTTTTTCAGCGTGAGGTAGATGGCGATGAACAGGCAGGGCACAATGCCGATGCAGCCCAGGCCATAGAGAATGAGAATCTTCATCCAGCTGCTGGAGTTGTTGGAGTGGTTGGGGCCGCCGGAACCGGGGGCGGGGTCATAGTGATAGCCGCCGGAGTTGAAACCCGGGCCGGGCTGGGGGTCATAGTGGTAGCCCTGACCGCCGGATTGATGATTTTGGAAGTCGGACATGGATGGGATTCCTCCTCGTGATAAGCCCGGCAGTGCCGGATCAATCCAGCGCCCGGTCCGCCAAGCCCCGCAGTGGGGCGGCGATGGGCGCGATAATCCTATTATACTTGTTTTTTCCGGCGGTGTAAATAACCTCAGCGAGAATTTTCCACACGGCTGGATATGGGGAAACGCCAATTATTTGGTATCAAATTTGGGAAAAGCCCTTGCGGCGCAAGGGGGGAGGTGGTAGAATGAAGACAACCTTTTCGTCGGACACCGCTGGGTTGTCCGCTGCGCCCGGCGGGTGTATGCCTGGCGGGTATATCCATGTGCAAGTATTTGGAGGTAACGCTATGAATGAACAAAAGTCCAAGGGGATTGTGTGGCGCAAGCTGCCCATTCCCCCGGCGGCACTCATTGCGGGGGCTGCCGTGCTGGCGCTGGCGGTTGTCCTGGGTGGGGCCTACCTGGGGCTGTGCCGGTGGGTGCAGGGGAATGGCTGCCTGCTGCCAGGTACAGTTGCCGCCAGTGAGGACGGTCAGGTATCGGTGAATTTGGGCAAGGTATCCCAGGAAAGCGCCGTGGAGCAGATAGAGGGGTATATGGACGACTACCTCAGCCAGCGGGCGCTGATTTTGGAGTACGGGGAGGGGCAGCAGGTCTCCCTCTCCGGCAGTCTGCTGGAAGCCGACCCCCAGGGCGCTGTGGAGAGCGGCATGGAGCACAAAGCACAGCAGTCCTTTTTCCACCTGGGGCTGATCTGGCTGGGGCTGGAGAAGCACAGCCAGACGCTGCCCCTCACCGCCGCCGCCTTTACCCAGGAGGGTGAGGAGCAGGCTAGGGAAATCATTGAGGATGTGGCCAAGGCTGTGTATGTGGCCCCCAGCGCATATACTTATGAGGTAGGTACAGACGCAGTCACCGTCACCAGCGGCGTGGCGGGGGCAGAGGTGGATGTGGATGCGCTCTTCCTCCAGGTGGAGCAGGCGCTGGCGGAGGGCCGGGAGAAGCTGGCCGTCACCACCAGGGAGATTCCCGCCGAGAAGGTGGACGCCCAGGCGCTGAGCGAGGCGGTTTATGTGGAGCCCCAAAATCCCTATCGGGATGACAGCGGAAAGCTGGTTCCCGGTGTGGTGGGCGTGCGCATTGACACTGCCGCCGCCCAGGAGCTGCTGGACCAGACTGCTCCGGGGGAGAGCTGCAAAATCCCCCTCATCCAGACCCAGCCCGACTTCAGCGGGGTGTCGGGACAGCTGTACCAGGATTTGCTCTCCTCGGTGGTGACGCCTTTGGACGGTGTGGCCACCCGTGGGCACAACGTGGCCCTGGCGGCCTCCTCCTGCAACGGCAAGGTAATTATGCCCGGTCAGGTGTTCTCCTATCTGGGGGCAATCGGCAACCCCTCGGTGGCCAACGGATACCAGACCTCCACCGGCTACGCCAACGGTGAGACGGTGGACATGGTGGGCGGCGGCATCTGCCAGGTGTCCTCCTCCATCTACTACTGCACCGTGTACGCCAACCTGGAGATTGTATACCGGGCCAACCATGCCTTCATCGTGGGGTATGTGCCCAACGGGCTGGACGCCACGGTGTACTACCCCAGCCTGGATTACAAGTTCCGCAACAACACGGGCTTCCCCATTAAAATTGTGTCCTATGTCAGCGGGGGCAGGCTGACGGTGCAGTTCTACGGAACCAAAACCGACGGTTCCTACGTGAAAACCGAGCGCAATACCCTGGATACCGTTCCCTGGGAGACGGTGTATCAGCCGGACAGCTCCATTCCCCGGGGCACCACCAAGGTAAAGACCACGCCATATACCGGCTACACCGTGGAGGTGTACCGGCTGGTGTACAATGCCGACGGAAGTCTGCGCTCCCGCACCTTTGAAAACAAGAGCCGCTATTCCAAGCGGGACAAGGTGATTTTGTTCAATCCCGCCGATGCGGCCAGCCTGGGGCTCAACCCGGACGGCACCCCCCTGGGCAGCGGCGGCGTGACCACCACCCCGACCCCTGTGGCCACCCCCACCCCCGCCCCTGTTGCCACCCCCACTCCGGCGCCGGTGGCAACGCCTACCCCGGCACCGGTGGCAACTCCCACTCCTGCACCCACACCGGCACCCACGCCCGCACCTACCCCGACGCCTACGCCTACGCCCGCACCCACTCCGGCGCCTACGCCGGTTCCCACGCCCGCACCTACGCCTGCACCCACACCTGCGCCCACCCCGGACCCGGTTGAGCCCCCTGCGCCCGGCACGGATGCGGGGGAGGGCTGAGGTATGGCGCAATTCTCCGGGTTTTCCCCTGAGACGGTGGAGTTTCTCTGGGGCATTCGATTTAACAACGAGCGGGGCTGGTTTGAGGAGCACAAAGAGGTGTATCAGCGTGCCCTCTACCAGCCCATGAAGGCGCTGGGCGCTCAGGTGGCCCAGGCGCTGGACGCACAGATGCCGGACAATGGACTGCGGCTGAAAATCTCCCGCATTTACCGGGATGCCCGCCGTCTGTTTGGGCGGGGGCCGTATAAGGACCACCTTTGGTTCACCCTCCACCGGGGGGAGAGCTCCCTGGGGACACGGCCTGCCCTGTGGTTTGAGCTCACCCCGGACGGGTGGAGCTGCGGTATGGGCTTTTGGTGCGCCAAGCCCGCAGTGATGGCCAGGCACCGTGCCCGCATTGACACCCAGGAGCGCCCCCTGCTCGCCCTGGACCGGAAGCTCAGGGGGCAGGAGCGCTTTGTGCTGGAGGGGCCGGAGTACAGCCGGGTCAAAACGCCCCAAAATGCGAAGCTGGCCCCCTGGTACAATAAGAAATCGCTGGCAATCAGCCACGAGGGCCCCTGGGAGGAATTGCTCTACCAGCCCCAGCTGGCCCAGCGCCTTGTGGAGGACTTTACCTTCCTCATGCCCTATCTGGACTACTTCGACACTCTGTGGGCGCAGGAGGATGGAGCGGGCCAGGGATAAGCGCCCGCATACCTGGCGCGTCGCAGCCCGGCTTTGGTACACCCCTGTACCTCAGCCGGGCTGCCGGCGTTTCTCTGCGCCGGGGGAGCCTCCCTGTGACCTGTGGGGGATGGAAATTGACAAACCCCGCCACAGCGGGTAAACTGTTGGGGAATCTCCCCCAAGGTGTGGGGAAGTCTGATGATGAGGTGAATCCGATATGAACCAGACAGAGCAGCTGACCTTTCCCTCCAGCGACGGCGTACACACCATCTGGGGCACCCTGTGGCTGCCCGACGGCCAGCCGCCCAGGGCTGTGGTGCAAATTGTCCACGGCGTGGCGGAGTATGTGGAGCGGTACGAGGCCTTTGCCCGCTATCTGACCCGGCAGGGGTATGCGGTGTGCGGCGAGGACCATTTGGGACACGGGCGCACCGGACAGCAGGGGGAGCGGATGGGCTATTTTGGAACGGAGCACGGGTGGGATACCGTGGTTGCGGATGTGCGCCAGCTGCGTGTGCAGATGGGGGAGCGCTTCCCCGGCCTGCCCTATTTCCTGCTGGGTCATTCGATGGGCTCGTTCCTGGCCCGCACCTATCTGTGCCGCTACCCGGGCACGGTGGATGGGTGCATTCTGTCCGGCACCGGGCAGGAGCCCAGAGCGGTGGTGAGGAGCGGGTGGCTTGTAGCGTCGCTGCTGTGCAAAATGAAGGGGCCGCAGTGGGTGAGCGGCCTGGTTTACAACCTGTCTTTGGGACGGTACAACCGGAAGTTCCGCCCCAACCGCACCCCGGCGGACTGGATTTGCCGGGACGAGGAGGTGGTGGATTGCTACCTGCGCGACCCGCTGTGTACCTTCCGGCCCACGGTGGGGATGTTCCGGGATATGCTCGGCGGTCTGCTGGAAATCTCCCGCCCGGACTCCCTGGAGAAAATGGATAGGGCCACCCCCATCTACCTCTTCTCCGGCACCCAGGACCCGGTGGGCGGCGACGGGCTGTCCGGGGTGCACTGGGTGTACCAGCGCTTCCGCCGCTGCGGGGTGGAGGATGTGCGCCTGAAGGAGTATCCCGGCGGCCGCCATGAGATGCTCAATGAGTGCAACCGGGATGAGGTGTACCGGGATGTGCTGGACTGGCTGGAGGAGCATCTGGCCTGATTGTCAAACGCCCCTTCGCACAGCGGTGTGCGGAGGGGCGTTTGGCCTGGTGCTGGCGCAGGCGCCTGGGAAGCGCCAATGGGCGGCCATGGGAGGGGAAGCGGTGGGGAGAAACGGGGTTGACAAATGGGGCGGATGGGGCTAAGATAGGGAATGCTTACAACCGAACAACGGGGTGCTTACTGAAGTGGGCTGAGAATCGGCTGGTTTGCCGTTACCCATAACCTGATTTGGATAATGCCAACGGAGGGAAATACAGTGCTGAACAACAGCGGTGGAAGGCCAATCGTAGGCCCCCGCTGTTTTTTGTTGCGTAGGGAGGGGGAGGCCTTCTCCCCCATGGAGAGAGGAGCATCGGCGATGAACACAGCGTTGACCATTGCAGGCAGTGATTCCAGCGGCGGGGCAGGCATTCAGGCGGACATCAAGACCATGACCGCCAACGGGGTGTATGCCATGAGCGCCATTACCGCCCTCACCGCCCAGAACACCATGGGGGTGCAGGGGATTTTAGAGGTCTCCCCTGGGTTTCTTGCCCAGCAGCTGGACAGCATCTTTTCCGACATTCCGCCCCACAGCGTAAAGGTGGGCATGGTGTCCTCCGCCGCCCTCATTGGGGTGATTGCGGGCAAGCTCAGGGAGTATGGGGCGGTGCGCATTGTGGTGGACCCGGTGATGGTGGCCACCAGCGGGGCGCGGCTTATCAGCGAGGATGCGGTGGAGGCGCTCAAGGGGGAGCTATTCCCTCTGGCAGACCTGATTACCCCCAACATTCCTGAGGCGCAGGTGTTATCCGGGATGGAGATTTTCACTGCGCAGGACATGGAGCGGGCCGCCCGGTACATCTCAGATACCTACGGCTGCGCCGTGCTGTGCAAGGGGGGGCACCAGCGCAATGACGCCAACGACCTGCTCTATCGCAAGGGGCGGTGCCGGTGGTTTTGCGGGCGGCGGATTGACAATCCCAACACCCATGGCACCGGCTGCACCCTCTCCAGCGCCATTGCCGCAAACCTGGCCAAGGGGCAGGGGCTGGAGGCGTCTGTGGAGCGGGCCAAGGAGTATCTATCCGGGGCGCTGGCGGCAATGCTGGATTTGGGGCATGGCGCAGGCCCGATGAACCACGCCTTTGACATCGGCGGAGCATTTGGAGGATGAGGAACATGGAACAACCGACCTTTGTGCAGCGGCTGCTGGAGGCCGCCGGGGAAATCTGGGCGGGATACCACACCCACCCCTTTGTCCAGGGGATTGGAGATGGCACGCTGCCGGTGGACAAGTTCCGCCGCTACCTCATACAGGACTATCGATACCTGGCCGACTATGCCCGGGTATTCGCCATTGGCACCGCCAAAGGGGGGAGCCTTGCCGCCATGGGGGAGTACGCCGGGTATGTCCACCAGATTTTACACGGAGAAATGGACCTCCACCGCAGCTATATGGCCCGCCTGGGCATCACGCAGGAGGAGGCAGAGGGGACGGCGCCCGCCCTGGACACCATCTCCTACACCTCCTATATGCTGCGGGTGGCCTATGAGGGGGATGAAGGGGCGGCGGCAGTGGCTGTGCTGGCCTGCGCCCTCAGCTATGAGGTGATTGCCCGCAGGCTGGTGGAGCGCTTTCCCGGCTGTGACAGGCACCCCTTCTATGGGGAGTGGGTGCGGGGATATGCCGGGGAGGAATATCACCGGGGCAACCTGGCCCTGATTGCACTGACAGAGCAGCTTGCCCAGGGGCGCAGTGGGGCGCAGCTGGATAAGCTGGAGGAGATTTTTCTGATTTGCTCACGGTATGAGGCCGCCTTTTGGGATATGGCCTGGAAGGAGGGGTGCTGAATGCTGCAATTTCGTGACGTTACCTTTCAATACCCTGGCGAGGCCGGGCCCATTGTAGACAAGCTGTCCTTCCGGGTGGAGCAGGGGGAATTTGTGTGTCTGGTGGGGCCGTCCGGGTGCGGGAAGAGCACCCTGTTCCGCCTCATCAATGGCCTGCTCACGCCGGACAAGGGAGAGGTGCTTGTGGGGGGGCGGCCTGTCAAAGGGGCGGGAGGCTGCTGCGGCTATATGCCCCAGCGGGATATGCTCATGCCCTGGCGCACGGTGGCGGAGAATGTGCGCCTGCCCCTGGAGGTGCAGGGCGGGCGCAGCGAAAAAGAGATGGATGGGCTTGTGGACAAGGTGTTGTCCGATGTGGGGCTGAAGGCCTGGCGGAATCACCGGCCAGACCAGCTTTCTGGAGGGATGCGCCAGCGGGTGGCCTTTGCCCGCACGGTGCTCACGGGCAGCGATTTGCTCCTGCTGGACGAGCCTTTTTCCTCCCTGGACTACCTCAACCGCCTGTCCATGCGGGAGTGGCTGCTGGCCCAGTGGGAGCGGGAGCGCAAGACGGTGGTATTCATCACCCACGATGTGGAGGAGGCGCTGTTCCTCTCCAGCCGGGTGCTGGCGGTGCGGGGGCGGCCCATCTCCCGCCTGGCCTCCATCCCTGTGCCTGCGCCCTACCCCCGCACCATTGTGGGGATGCAGCGGCGAGAGATTATGGCTATCAAGGAGGGGCTGATTACCATGCTCAGGAGGGATAACTTATGAAGGGGCAGTGGAAGTCCAACTTGCCCGCTGCCCTGCTGGTGCTGGCAGTGCTGATGCTGTGGCAGTGGGGGGCCATGGGGATGGACGCACAGTATATTCTCCCCAGCCCGGTACAGATATTGCAGCGGCTTTGGGAGCTGCGGGAGCCGCTCTTTCTCGCCCATCTGCCCGCCACCATGGGTGTGGTGGGGATTGGGCTTGTCATCTCGGTGGTGCTGGGGGTGGCGCTGGCGGTGCTCATGGACGCCAGTCCTGTGGCGCAGCGGGCCATTTACCCCCTTATCATCGCCTCACAGACCATTCCCACCACCGCCCTTGCGCCCCTGTTTGTGCTGTGGTTTGGGTACAGCATTTGGAGCAAGGTGCTGGTGACGGTGCTGATGACCTTTTTCCCCATCACCATCACCGTGTTTGACGGCTTTCGTGCGGTGCGTGTGGAGATGGTAGAGCTGATGCACACCTTTGGGGCCAACCGGCGGCAGATATTCTGCAAGGTGAAGGTGCCGGCGGTGCTCCCTTACGCCTTTTCGGCCTTGAAAATGGCAATCCCCCTCTCCATCATTGGTGCAGCCATTGGGGAGTGGCTGGGAGCCCAGAGCGGCCTGGGCTATTTCAGCCGCCGGATGATGACCCAGCTGGACGGGGCCGGGGTCTTTGCCCCCATTGTTCTGCTCTCCCTGGTGGCCATGGTGCTGGTGGGGGTGGTATCCCTGGTTGAGCGGCGGGTAGTGACATGGCGGGGTGTGACCTAACACAGTGCAGCGCCGCCCCGGCGGCCGGAATGGTGCGGACTGGGGCGGGGAGCGTGTAAATGAGGGAGGACGATGGAAATGAAATCGAGAATATTCAAACGTCTGGCAGCTGTGGCGCTGGGCGGGGCGCTGCTGTGTACCCCGCTGGCGGCCTGCACACCCGGGGGCGGGGCGGGGGAGGAGGGGCTGCGGCAGGTGGATGTGGTGCTGGACTGGTACCCCAATGCCCTGCACACCTTCCTGTATACCGCCATTCAGCGGGGGTACTACCGGGAAGAAGGGCTGGATGTGCGCATTCAGTTCCCCTCCAATGCCAACGACGCCCTGGCCCTGGTGGCGGCGGGAAAGGCGGAAATCGGCCTGTACTACCAGCATGACATCATCCAGGGGGTGGCCGAGCGGGGGATCAAGGTGAAGTCCATCGGCGCTGTGGTGCAGTCCCCCCTCAACGTGGTGCTCTCCCTCAAAGAACAGGGAATCACCAGCCCCACGGACCTGGTGGGCAAGACCATCGGCTATGCGGGCACCGCCCTGAATGAGGCCCTGGTGCGCACCATGCTGGAGGCGGTGGGGAAGGACGTCAGCCAGGTTCAGATGGTGGATGTGGGCTTTGATTTGATGAGTTCTATGACCACCGGAAATGTGGACGCCACCATTGGCTGCCTGGTCAACCACGAGGTGCCGCAGATGGAGGAGGAGGGTTTTGCCGTCAACTACTTTATGGTGACGGACTACGGCATTCCCAACTACTATGAGGGCGTATTTTTGGCCAGCGACACCATAATTGACCAGGAGCCTGACGTGCTGCGCAGCTTTCTGCGGGCCTCCGCCAAGGGATTTGAGGACTTCCAGGCCGATCCCCAGGGCTGTCTGGAGATTTTGCTCCAAAATCAGAACGAGGAGAATTTCCCCCTGTCTGAGACGGTGGAGCTGAAGTCCAGCAGGGTGCTCCTCCCCCTTATGGAGACGGATGCCGCACCCTTCTTGAGCCAGAGTGAGGAAGTGTGGCAGGAGAACATCCGCTGGATGCATGAGGCAGGTCTGATTTCCCAGGAGATAGAGGTGTCCCAGGTGATGGTGGATTTGCACTGGGATGAGGACTAAAGGCCCTTTTGGACAGACAAGGCCCCCTGTGGGGAGCGTAACGCTCCCCACAGGGGGCCTTTTTGCATGGCATAGACATTTGAAAGGGGGCTGTGTGTGCCGGAGGGTTCACAGCTGGGACAACAGGTCCTCCAGCTCCTCCCGGGTGTACAGGGCGTTGAGCACCCCCCGCAAAGCCTTGGCGGTCATATGCTGGGGCAAATCCAGCCGCCGGAGGAGGGCGGCACGGCGCTGGGCGGCGTCTGGGGTGCCGCTGAGTCCCAGTTGGCACAGATCGGCGGGGGTGAGGCTGCCCCGGGGTGGCGTGTGGCCGGACTGCGGCTGCTCCAAAAAGGTTGCGCCCGCCCGCTCCAGGGCCTGACGGAGCACCTCCGGGCGCATCCCCTCCACCCCCAGCTTTCCCTCCTTGCCGGGGGTGCGTTTGCGCCGCTCCTTCCCCATGACATCGGGGATGTAGGCGTGCTTGAGCTGGTGGGGGGGAATGACCCCCTTCAGGTAGTTGCGGATGACAAAGCCCGCCCCATCGGAGTCGGTGAGCACAATCAGCCCACGGCGCTGGGCCAGCTGGCGGAGGAGGGACAGCTTTTCCTTGTCGTGGAAGATGCCGAAGCCGGAGGTCTCCACAATGAGGGTGTCCACCACCTGGGAGAGGGTGTGTTTGTCGTACCGGCCCTCTACCACAATGGCCTGGCGGATTTTCAGCATGAAATCACCTTTCTTCCCGCAGACAGCTCCATCAGCAGGCTGATAAGCGCCTCTTGACCGCCCAGGGCGGAGGATTTTATGGCCAGCTCCGTCTGAGCACACCGGCCCAGGGCGTGGCGGCACCAGGGCAGGGAGAAGCGGCGGGCGGCGTCCATCAGCTTGTCGCCCTGCCAGGGGTGGGACAGACCCAGGGTCTGGGCAAGCTGGCTGACGCTGCGGGCGTGGTCCAGGTAGAGCCGGGCGGTATACAGCTGGAGGAAATAGCGGCTCATGGCCGCCAGGATGCGCACCGGCTCCTCCTGGTTGTGGAGCAGGTCTGCCAGCACAGCGGCGGCCTTTTCAAAGTCCCGGCGGGCCACTGCATCGGTCATCTGGAATACAATGGCCTCCACCTGGGGAATGGCAACGGCGTCAATGTGCTGCCGGGTGATGTGGGGGGCGGCGGTGGAGGTGGAGATTTTGTGGATTTCCGAGGCCAGGTTGGTCATCAAATCCCCGCACAAAAACAGCAGATAGCGGGCGTCCTCCGGGTGGATGGCCTGCCCCTCCGCCTTGAAGCGGCGGACAATCCAGGGTACCAGATCCTCCGGCTTTTGACGCTGGAAGTTGACCACGCAGCCGTGGTTTTTGAGGGCGGCGGCCAGCTTGGAGCGCCCGTCCAGCTTATAGGGGAGGATGTCGTAGAAAAACACCAGACAGCAGTAATCGGGCAGCTGGGCCAGCAGCTGTATGAGCTGCTCCCGGGGGCGCTCCCCCAGGGCGGACAGGTCGAAGTCTGTGACCAGCACCATGGTGCGCTCACTCATGACGGGCACACTGTCCGTCAGCTGCTCAATCCACTCCACCGAGCAGTCGCTGCCCTGCACCGTGTGGAGGTTGAAGTCCTCCAGACCTGGGGGGAGCAGCTGAGCTTTGAGCTGGCGCAGGTAGTAATCACGCAGATAAGTCTCCTCGCCGTACAACACGTACAGCGGACCGGGACGGCCCTCCTTCAGCGCCTGCTTGAGGGCTTGCAGAGCGGCCTGGTCGCTGGCCTTTGGTTTGGATTTGGGTGGCATGGCGCCTCCTCCCTTTGGCGGCGGCCCGGGACAGCGGGCGCAGGATGGTGGGGACGAATTCCCCCCGGCTGAAAAACCGGGGGGAGAGGCTGGCACAGGGTACCTGGTACACAGGCGCTGAACACAGCGGACGGGGCACCAGCGTTGGCGATGGGTCAACCGGGAGCGTCAGGATGGGCCTGGAGCACCCGCTGGCGGATGTCTTCCGGGTCGTCTGCCAGATGGAAGGCGGGACGGGCCAGGTAATAGCCCTGGACATAGTCTGCCCCCAGGGCAATGACGGTGCGCAGCTCTGCGGGCGTCTCAATGCCCTCTGCCACCAGCTTGGAGCCCATGGAGCGGCACAGCTGGGACAGGTTGCGCAGGAGCACCTGCTTTTTGCAGTCCTGGTCGATGCCCCGCACGATGCTCATATCCAGCTTGACATAGTGGGGCTGGGTGCTCAGCAGCACCGAGTCGGTGCTGTATCCCGCGCCGAAGTCGTCCAGGGCAATGCGCATACCGCATTCATCGGCGACACGCCGCTTTTCGGCGATAAGCTCCTCCGCCATCTCATCGCTTTCCGTCAGCTCCATCACAATGCGCTGGGTGTGCTGGGCGAGGAACTGGAGGATGGAGTTGCGGGTGGCCTCGTCCAGGCGCTGGTTGGGCACCGAATTGATAAACAGGTTTACCGCTTCATCCAGCCCCTCCTGGGCGAAGAAGCTGGCGGCGGCGTTGCGCCAGGTCAGCTCCTCCACTTGGCTCAGCTTGCTCTGGGCCTTGGCGATGCGCAGCAGCTCGGCAGGGCTGTGGAGGGTCTCCGACCGGGGGCGCATCAGGGCCTCGTAGGCGAAAATGCGGCCGGTCTGACAGTCCACAATGGGCTGGAAGGCGTAGTCGATGGCTTTTTCCTCCAGCACCCGGTTGAGCTCCTCCTTGTTGTACAGCAGGTAGGAGTCCCGCTGGTACGTGCTGCTGTCAAAGTTGCGGGCACTGCCCTTTACAGCGTGCTTGGCCTCGTACATGGCAAAATCGGCGTAGCGCACCAGGGTGGGCAGGTCGCTGCTGTCCTGGGGATAGTGGGCGATGCCCATGGAGGCCCGCAGACGATAGCGCTGAGAACCGGGCAGCTGGATATAGGCCCGGGAGAGCTGGTTTTTCAGCTCTGCAATGATACGCTCCAGGGAATCCGGGTCTTGGAAGCCGTAGAGGAAGAGGTAGAACTCATCCCCCGAGATGCGCGCGGCAATGCCCTGGTGCTCGTGATAGGGGCGCAGCAGCTGACCGGCCCGGCGGATGTATTCATCTCCCGCATCGTGGCCGTAATTGTCGTTGACGTGCTTCAAGTCGTCCAGGTCCATCATAATCATTGCGCCGTAGCCCAGCGCCTTGGAGGCGCTGCCCAGCTGGTTGAGCCGGGCGTGGAAGGAGCGGCGGTTGAGCAGGTTGGTGAGAATGTCGTAGTCCCGCTCATATTCAATGCGCCGCTTCTCCTGAATGGTGTGGGTTTCATCCAGGAACACCCCCAGGGTACACACACCGGAGCGGGCGGTTTTGCAGCGCAGCCACTTCTCGTTGGAGGTGCCGGGCGACAGGTGGTAGAGCACGCCGCTGCTGTCTGGCGGGGCGTCCTCCGCCCAACGGTCCAGAGAGGCAAAGAAGTCCTGGAACTGCTTTGCACTCAGCGGCTCCTCCGGTGTGGGATAGCCCAGGAGGGGGAAGAGGTTCTTGGTGCAGTAGGCTGTGTTCATCTGGGGATCCAGATGGAAGGCCGCCAGGGGAATCTGGGCAATTTCGATGATCTGAGACAGCCGGGAGGCGGAGTCTGCCACATTGCGGCTGAGGGATTCAATGGCGGCGCACAGCTCGTCGATTTCCACGGTGCGGGTGGGGGTGAGGGCCACCGGTGCGGTGGGGTCCAGACCCTTGACCTGCTTTGACAGCCTGCGGATGGGGGCGGCAAAGGAGCTGCCCGCAATGATGCTGAGGAGAATGCCCAGGGCCAGCAGCGCCAGGCTCAGCCCCAGCACACCCCGCTGCACGGAATTGGAGAAGCTGAACAGTGTGTCCTTTTCCATCAGGGCAATGAGCACCCACTGCTGCTGAGAAAAGGAGGTGGCGCTGCCGTAGAGCTGAAGGGAGTAGATGCTGCCGTAGTACTCCGGCCCGTCATCCGATTGCAGGGGGTAGATGTTCCCCTGCACAGCCTGGCTGTCAAAGGTACACAGCGTGCCGCTGGGGAAGCGCTGCCGGGCCAGGGCGCCGGTGCTCGTCTGCACCCGGTAGCTCCCCTCGGGGTCGCCGGGATAGGACACCGCCAGCAGGTAGGAGGCGTTGTCCCCCAGCTCGTCGCTGGGCATCAGGCTCTGGAGATACTCCAGGGACAGCTCAATGCCCAGCACGCCGTAGGGCTGACCGCTGGAGTCCAGCAGAGGCTCGGTATAGGTAATCATCTGCGTATCGTCCCCGCTGAGCATAAACGGCTGGCTCCAGTAGCCGAAGTCAGCGGCGGAAGAGGCGTCGCTGTGGAGGGCCTCCACCTGGGGGACATAGTAGGAGTCGGTGAAGGGGGAGACCAGGAAGTGGGGGTACCAGTTCACATCCAGAGGATACTGGGTCTCCCAGATGGCGTCGATGGGGCCCCGCTCCGTGAGAATGTCCGAGGAGTTGGAAGGGGTGGTGGTGGGGTCCCTGTCACGGAAGTACATCCCGGGGTGCTGGGTGTCCCGCAGGTTGTCCCCCTCCAGGGGGCAATCCCCCCGAAAGACCACAAAGGCCCCCGTGACCGAGTTGCGGCGCAGCAAGGCCACCAGGGGGTCCACGGTCTGGCCGAGGAGCTGGGCGGTCTTGGGATTGTCCGGGGTGAGCTCCTCGGTGGTCATGCCGTTTTGGTTGAGGAAGTTGGACACCAGCTTTTTGATGGCGTATTGGGTGCTGTTCAGGTTGCTCCAGCGCTGCACCATCTCATTTTGTAGATAATGACCCCGGTTTTGGGTGCGTTCGGTGAGGATGGACATGGCGCTCTGGCGCAGCTGCCCTGTAATGCCGCCAAAGGAAATGAACAGGGAAAAGAGCACGCACTGAATCACCAGGGCCACGGACAGAAAAGCCGCCAGCTTTCGGGTGAGCGAATGGCTTTTTTTCTTTTGTTCCACGGTGAGCACTCCTTTACAGTGAGATCGGGCAGGCGTTGGGGCGGCGGGGGATCTAGGTGGGTTCCGGGGCATAGCCCATAGCGCTGGTTAGTTAGAAACATTATAGCGGGTTGCGGGGGGTTCGTCAAAGAATTCTTCTCCGGGCAGGGGACATTTGGCAATGTGCACAAAAACCTGATGCGCAAGTGTGGGGGGCCGCCGGGATATATCCACATCGGTGGGTTTGGGGGCTTTTGATGTGGGGTTCAGCCCGCCCGGTTCAGGGGGATTGGGCCACCAGGCCATGGCGGAAGGAGAGGGTGATGCTGCCCAGCTGGTCGGTGCGCAGAACCTGGGCGCCAAGGGCCTCCAGACGCGCAAGCACCTGGGGATGGGGGTGATTGTAGGTGTTGTACCCCACGGAAATCAGGGCGTATTCCGGGCTGAGCCGCTGGAGAAATTGGGGGTGGGTGGAGGAGGATGCGCCGTGGTGCCCCACCACCAGCACCTCCAAATCGGGCAGGGTGTGGTATTTGAGGAACATCTGCTCCACAAACTGCCCGGCGTCCCCGGTGATGAGGACATCAAAGTCCTGGCAGGAGCACAGGGCAAACAGCCCCGATTGGTTGGCCTCCCCAAACCCCATGGGCGGGAAGAGGGTGAGGCTGGCCTGGCCCAGGGGCAGCTGGAGGGTGTCGTCTGCCAGGAAGCGCAGCTGTGCCCCCTCCGCCTGGGCCAGGGACTGCACCATCTCCAGGGCCTGGGTATTGGGCTGACCCTTGGGCAGCACCACCTGGGCGATGTCCAGGCGTCGGAAGAGCTGAGGAACGCCGTTGCAGTGGTCCTCGTCCAGGTGGGTGAGCACCAGCACATCCAGCTGGGTATGCCCCAGGGCAATGAGCCGGTCGGCGGCAATGTCCCCGGCGGAACGGCTGCCGCTGCCGCCGCAGTCCACCAGGGCGGCGGCAGAGCCGGAGACGAAGAGGGTGGCCGAGCCCTGCCCCACATCCAGCGCCGTCACAGACAGCTGGGCCGTGTCAGACAGGCGTGCCTGGAGCAGGAGGGCAACCCCCAGGAGGAGCGCCGAGGAGAGGGTGAGGGCCGCCAATCTGCGCAGCCGGTGCCGTGCCTCCCCAAACAGGACGGGCAGCTGGAGGTACACCCCCGCCATCCATATCCGAATCAGGGGGAGGGTGCTGTCCACACTGGCCAGGGGGAGCACCCCCAGACGGCACACCACAGCCCGGAGGTAGTGGGCAATCCAGCCGGCCCCGCTGCCCAGGGCGGCAGCCAGCTGGGGGAGGACCAGAGCCAGGGGCGCCAGCACCAGCGTGACGGCCATGAGGGCGGACACGGCCCAGAGGGCCAGCAGGTTGGACAGGGGGCTGATGAGGTTGAGCTGACCAAAGTACAGGGCAATGAGGGGTGTGGTAAAGGCTGAGGCCGCCAGGGAGGAGGAGATGCTGGCGCACAGTGCAAACAGCAGCCGGCGCAGCAGGGCAAAGGGGCGGGAGGAGGTAGAGGGAAAGCGCTTGCGCAGGGGGCGTGCCATGGACTGGTAGATTGGCTCGGCAAAGAGCAGCAGCCCCAGCACTGCGCCAAAGGAGAGCTGCAGGCTGACGCTGGCGGCGGCACAGGGGTTTTGTACCAGAAGCACCAGCAGTGCAAAGGCCAGTGCGCACCGGGCGTCGCCCTCCCGGCGAAACCATGGGGCGGCCAGCGCCACCCCCTGCATGAGCACTGCACGCAGGGCAGAGGGGGTGGCCCCCACCATCATCCCGTAGAAGAGCAAAATGGGCAGGAGCAACAGCGGGGTCAGGCGGCTGCGTCCCCGGCTGAGGAGGAGAAAGATGGACACCAGATAGGAGATGTGCATCCCCGATACCACCACAGCGTGCATCAGACCGGACCGGCTGAGGGCGGCGGACAGCGCCTCGTCTAGCCCCGTGCGGTCGCCCAAGGTGACTGCGGCGGCCAGGGGAGCCGCCACCGGGTCAAAGGCCAGGGAAATCCCACGGGAAAGGGCGTGGGCGCACAGGGCGGGCCAATGGCGCAGGGCGGGCGTGTCGGGGCGGGTCACATCCGGGTAATCCTGGGCGCTGCCCCGCAGGAAAATGCCCTGGGCAAGATAGTAGGCGGTGGGCTCGCCCGCCAGGGTGTCGGCCAGGGAGAGGGTGGCCGTGGCCTCCGCCCGGTCACCGGGGCGCACCGTATCCCACCCCTCCCCGCCGTAGAGCAGGGCCAGGGGACTGCCGGGGGCGTGGAGCTCCACCTCCACCTGCCAGCTGCCCGAATCGGTCTGCCGGGGATAGGTGCGTATGGTGCAGGAAATGGCCTGGGGCTGCTGGCTTGCCAGGGGCAGAGCGGCGGAGTACACGCCATCCAGGCGGACGGCGCAATAGGGTGCGGCGGCCATCATCCCCAAGGCCACGGCAAAGGCCATGCGGGAGAGCTGGTAGACGGCACGGCGGGGCTGGGGGAGGGCGCCGGGGTCCGGGTCGTGGGAGGCGGGACGCAGCCATATCCTCATGGGGAGGGAGAGGGCAGCTGCCGCCCCGCCCACCACCGCCAGGGCAATCCAGCCCTCGCCGTAGGTGACCAGCAGGCAGGACAGGGCGGCGCCCAGAGAAAACCAGAGCAGCGTGCGCAATTGACTCCCTCCCTTATTGGTTGGCTAAACGGCAAAATGCCCGGCTATTGTAGCGACATCCGGGGTGGAAAGTCAATGAAAGAAACTGGGAGACCAGTTGGGGCCCAGGGGGTTGCGCACAGGGGCGGGGTGAGCGGGCGGGGGAAAGGCTCTGTACTTTTTGCGGCGGGTCTGGTATAATGGAAGGCAAAGCAGCGATGGTGCGGCAGGGGGAGTGGGAGAACGGGTTTGCCCTTTGGAGGGTTACAGGAGCGCCACCCCTTTGCCCAAGTGATTTTACAGAAAAAGGACTGATTCCATGCTCAATCACGCCCAGGAACAGGAGTTTTGCCGGTTGCGGCGGCAGGCCATTGCCCTCCAATATCAGAATCTGAATCCCATGCAGCAGGAGGCGGTGCTGGACACCGACGGCCCCCTGCTCCTGCTGGCGGGGGCGGGGTCTGGCAAGACCACGGTGCTCATCCACCGGGTGGCCAACCTGATGCGCTACGGACGGGGCTCGGACTGTTCCGAGGTGCCCCAGTGGGTCACGCCTGAGGATTTGGCGTGGCTGCGGCAGTATGTGGCCAACCCGGACCCGCAGCAGCGCCTGGAGGCAGACCGGCTGTGCGCCGTGGAGCCTGCCGCCCCCTGGAGCATTTTGGCCATTACCTTTACCAACAAGGCCGCCGGGGAGCTGAAGGAGCGGCTGGAGCGGATGCTGGGCCCCAGCGCCCGGGATGTGTGGGCCTCCACCTTCCACTCCGCCTGCGTGCGCATCCTCCGCCGGGACATTGAGCGCCTGGGCTTTCCCAGCTCCTTTACCATTTACGACACAGACGACTCCCTGCGGGTGATGAAGGACTGCCTGAAGGAGCTGGGGATGGACGACAAGCAGTTCCCGCCCCGGTCGGTGCTCTCCGCCATCTCCAAGGCCAAAGACCAGCTCCAGCTGGCCCAGGACTACCAGCGGGAGAGCCAGCGCACGGGGGATTTCCGTGCCCAGAGCATTGCCAGGCTGTACACCCTGTACCAGAAAAAGCTGTGGGATGCCGGGGCGCTGGACTTTGATGATATTATTCTGCACACGGTGCGCCTGCTCCAGCAGGACGAGGAGACGCTGGGCTACTATCAGCGCAAGTTCCGCTATGTGCTCATTGACGAGTACCAGGACACCAACAATTTGCAGTACCTCCTGGCCTCTCTGCTGGCTGGCGGGTATGAGAACATCTGCGTGGTGGGGGACGACGACCAGTCCATCTACCGCTTCCGAGGGGCCACCATTGAGAACATCCTCTCCTTTGAGAAGCAGTACAAGGGCTGCCGCACCATCCGCCTGGAGCAGAACTACCGCTCCACCAAAACCATCCTCTCCGCCGCCAACGCCGTCATCCGCAACAATCAGGGCCGCAAGGGCAAGGAGCTGTGGACCACGGGGAGCGAGGGGGAGAAGGTGCGGCTGTACACCGCACTCAACGAGAACGACGAGGCGCAGTATGTGGCCAACGCCATTTTGGACAGTTACCGCCAGGGGCGCAGGTGGAGGGATCACGCCATCCTCTACCGGATGAACGCCCAGTCCAACCAGCTGGAAGTGGCCTTCAAGCGCAGCGGCATCCCCTACCGGGTCATCGGGGGCACCCGATTCTTTGACCGGGCGGAAGTGAAGGATATGCTGGCCTATCTCTGCGTGGTGGCCCATCCCCAGGACGATTTGCGCCTGCGCCGCATCATCAACAACCCGCCCCGTGGGATTGGGGCGGCCACCGTTGAGCGGGCGGTGCAGCTGGCGGCGCAGGAGGGCGTGTCCATGTGGGAGGTGGTAAGCCACGCCCAGGACTTCCCCGAGCTGCAAAAGGCCGCAGGGCGGCTGAGACAGTTTGTGGAGCTGGTGGAGCAGCTGCGCCAGCTCTCGTGCACGGTGTCCCTGCCCCAGTTTTACGAGCAGGTGGTGGAGCGCACCGGCTACGCCCTGATGCTCCAGACGAAAAACGATGTGGAAAGCCGTACCCGCCTGGAAAACGTGCGGGAGCTGCTCACCTCCATCCAGGGGTATCTGGACAATGCGGAGGGAGAGCCGTCTTTGGCGGGCTTCCTGGATGAAATCGCCCTGTACACTGACCTGGACAACCATGACGCCGGGGAGGAGGCGGTGGTGATGATGACCATGCACGCCGCCAAGGGCCTGGAATTCCCCGTGGTGTTTGTGGTGGGCGCAGAGGAGGGGATTTTCCCCGGTATGCGCGCCATCGGCGATGTGGAGGAGATGGAAGAGGAACGGCGGCTGTGCTATGTGGCCCTCACCCGGGCCAAGGAGGCGCTGAACCTCACCTGCGCTGCCCAGCGGATGCTCTTTGGGCGCACCACCAACAACCTGCCCTCCCGCTTTACCGACGAGATTCCCCCGGAGCTGTTGGAGCGCACGGGGCGCAGCTATGGCGAGCGGGGAGGATGGAAACGGGATTTGCTGGAGTACCAGAGCGACGGCGCCGGCTGGAGCGGCTCGGGCCGGTCTGCCGCCCCCGGCGGTGGCGGGAGCGGTTACGGCGCAGCGGGCGCTTCCCGTCCGGGCGGCGCACCCGCCCGTCCCGCTGCCCGGCGGTCCGGGGGCACGGGGTATACCACCGCTCCCGCCCTGCCTGCGTTTGCCTCGGGAGATGTGGTGGAGCATAAGGCCTTTGGCCGGGGCACGGTGGTGTCCGTGCAGAAGATGGGGGGAGACGCCCTGGTGGAGATTTCCTTTGACGGGGCGGGCACCAAGCGGCTGATGCTCAAATCAGCCGCGCAGCACATGAAAAAGTGCTGATAGACATCGCTCGGTCTTTCACCGCCCTGGGGCGGTGGGAATGAAGCGGCGCTCCGCCGCATCCCAACCCTGGGGTGGCGGAGCGCATAGAAGTAGTTTGCAAGAAGGAAAGAATGACATGAAGAAACTCAACGATTTTCTGCTGGGGATTTTGGGCGGCGGCGCCATCTCCATTGGCGTAACGGCGTTTTTGTCTGCCCAGAGCAAGCCGGTGGGGGCGCTGCTTTTCTCCGTGGGGCTGTTCATGGTGTGCGTGATGGGTCTGAACCTGTACACCGGAAAGGTGTGCTACCTGCCTGGGCAGCCGGTGTCCTATCTGGGTTTTCTAGCCATTGTGTGGGTGGGCAACCTGATTGGCGCACAGCTGACGGCCATGGCGGTGCGTGCCACCCGGCTGGCGCCCCCGCTGATTGAAAAGGCGGAGGAGTTGGCGGCGGCAAAGTCCGGGGACGGGCTGCTCTCCCTGTTTCTGCTGGCTGTGCTGTGCAATGTCCTCATTTTCATGGCGGTGGACGGATACCGCACCAACCCCCATCAGCTGGGCAAATACCTGGGGATTCTCTTCGGGGTCAGCGTGTTTGTCCTGTGCGGGTTTGAGCACTGCGTGGCGGATATGTACTACTTTGCCCTGGCAGAGGCCTGGTCTGGGGAGACATTCCTGCGCCTTTTGGTGATTACAGCGGGCAACTCCGTGGGCGGCCTGCTTCTGCCTGTGTGCTTTCTGGTGCGCCAGCGCAGCGGCAAGGCGCAGGCCTGACGGGGCGGAAGGAAGGATACGCCGCTGGAGCGGAAGGGGGCCCTCCCCTTCCGCTTTTTGCTTTTTGCGCACAGGGAGCGGGGGAGGGAAAAAGCTTGTTTTTGACTGGGGGATTTGCTATAATAGGAAGCCTAAGTGCGGCGCCCGTGGGGAGCGGACAGGCGGGAGGCGCACAGACAGGCGGGGGACATCCCGTCTGCCTGCCCCAGCTGGGGCGGAGTTTGGTTGTTGGGGCGGGCTGGCGTGTTTGACCCGCCCTGTGAAGAGGTGAAGAGCGTGAACAAAAAAATCTCGCAGCTTTTGACCCCTAGATACGGTCTGTATTTTCTTGTAATGGTGGCCTTTGCCCTGGCAAACCTGCTGTTTGCCCGGTGGGATGTGGCGGCGCTGGAGCTGACGGTGGTGCTGCTGATTTATGCAGTGCACTGGCGCACCATGGTGCTGCGCCGGCGGGATACCGCCCGCTACCTGGAGCAGTGGCTGGGCAACATGGATGGAGCCACCCGGGACAGCGCCCTCAACTGTCCCCTGCCGGTGGTGATGTTCCGCCCGGAATCTGGGGAGGTGCTTTGGAGCAGCGACCGGTTTTTGCGCATTACCGGGGATCAAGAGGGGCTGTTTGACACCAAAATGTCTGATTTGGTCCCCGATTTTGATGGTCAGTGGCTGCTGGAGGGGAAGAACGAATGCCCCACCGAGGTACGTCTGGGCCACCGGCGCTACCAGGTGTTCGGCAGTGTGACGCGCCCGGCAGCGGGGGAGGAAGAGGCTGGCATGCTGGCCACCACCTACTGGCTGGACATCACCGATCTGGCGGACACCCGGGACACCTACAAGGCCACCCGCCCGGTGGTGGCGCTGCTTCTGCTGGACAACTATGAGGACACCCTCAAGGGACAGGACGACAGCGTGCGCTCGGCGATGCTCAACCAGATCAGCCAGCGCTTTGCCCAGTGGATTGAGGGAACGGAGGGGATTTTTACCCGCCTGGACCGGGACCGCTACCTGTTCATCTTTGAACAGCGCCACCTGGCCCGGTTCCAGCAGGAGAAGTTCTCGCTGCTGGACAGCGTGCGTGAGGTGCAAAGCCCCAACGGCATTCCCGTCACGGTGTCCATCGGCATGGGGCTGGACGGCGCCACACTGGTGGAAAACTACCGCTTTGCCTCCCTGTCTGTGGAAATGGCCCTGTCCCGCGGCGGAGATCAGGCGGTGGTGAAAAACCGCTTTAACTTCGAGTTCTACGGCGGACGGGCCAAGGAGACGGAGAAGCGCACCAAGGTGAAAAGCCGGGTGATGGCCTCTGCGCTGGGCAAGCTGGTGGCGGACGCCTCCAGCGTGATGGTGATGGGCCACCGCTCTGCGGATATGGACGCTGTAGGCGCTGCGGTGGGCGTGTGCGCCATTGCCCGGCGGAAGGGAATTGCCCACTACATTGTGCGGGAGAGCGGCCCCACCCCCGCCGACGAGCTGTACCGCCGGGTGGAGGGAATGGCGGAGTATCAGGGGGTGTACCTGGACCAGGAGGAGGCCATGCTGCGTGCCGATTCCCGCACCCTGCTGGTGGTGGTGGACACCAACCGGCCCGAGCAGGTGAGCAGTCGGGAGCTGCTCTCCTCCTGCAACAAGGTGGCGGTGATTGACCACCATCGCCGGGCGGCGACCTATATCGAGGGGGCGGCGCTCAACTTCCACGAGCCCTATGCCTCCTCGGCCAGTGAGCTGGTCACCGAGCTGATTGGCTACCTGATGGAGCCGGAGGAGCTGCTGCGGGGCGAGGCGGAGGCTCTGATGGCCGGGCTGATGCTGGACACCAAAAACTTCACCCTGCGCACCGGCGGGCGCACCTTTGAGGCCGCCGCCCTGCTGCGCCGGGCAGGGGCGGACACCGCCGAGCTTAAAAAGCTGTTTCAGACCGATTTGACGGACACCGTGGCCAAGTACGGCATCATCCAGAACGCCTGGACCTATCGTCAGGACATTGCCATTGCCTCTGTGGACCACAATGTGGGGCGGGTATCTGCGGCGCAGGCGGCAGACGAGCTGCTCAACATTGCGGGCATCAACACCTCCTTTGTGCTCTACCCCGAGGATGGGCGGGTGATTCTCTCCGCCCGCAGCATGGGGGAGACCAATGTACAGGTGATTTTGGAGGCGCTGGGCGGCGGCGGCAATGCCGGAGCGGCGGGGGCGCAGATTCCCGACGCCACCGTGTCCGAGGTCACACAGTCCCTCATTGCGGTGCTCGACCGCTACTTTGAGCGTGACAGCAGCCAGGAGGAGTCCCCAGGGGACGATGACAAAAAGGCGCAGAGTGCGCCGAAATAACAAAGCGTATTACGAATTATCATACCTAGGAGGTTATACCCATGAAAGTGATTCTGCAACAGGACGTGAAGGGCCACGGCAAGAAGGGCCAGATGGTGGAGGTTTCCGACGGCTATGCCCGCAACTTCCTCCTGCCCCGCAAGCTGGCAGTGGAGGCCAATGCGGAGAATATCAACACCATGAAGATGCAGGACAAGGCCCTGAAGGCCCGCCAGGCCGAGGAGAAGGCCCAGGCGGAGGCTGTGGCCCAGCGCCTCAAGGAGTGCCAGGTGAAGATTCGGGCCAAGGCCGGCCAGGGCGGCAGGCTGTTTGGCTCGGTGACCAGCAAGGAGATTTCCGAGGCCCTCAAGGCCCAGTTCCAGCTGGACATCAACAAGAGCAAAATTGTCCAGCCTGAGCCCATCAAGGCCTTTGGCGGCTATCAGATCAAGTGCAAGCTGGGTTACGAAGTGGTGGGCACCATTCAGGTGATGGTGGTGGAGGAGTAATCCTCCCCGGAGAAAGGCGGTAGACCCATGGAGGAATTGAATGCCCGGCAGATGCCCCACAGCATTGTGGCGGAGCAGTCGGTGCTGGGGGCCATGCTGCTGGATGAGCAGTGCATTCAGCTGGTGGTGCCCTGCCTCACGCCGGACGACTTCTATATGCAGCAGAACCGGGAGATTTATGCCGTCATCGCCGGGATGTTCCACCGCATGGAGACGGTGGACCCGGTGACGGTGCTGGAGCGCATGAAGCAGGATGGGGTGTACAACGAGCAAAGCTCGGTGGCCTATCTGGGTCAGCTCATGGAGATTACCCCCACCTCCGCCAATGTAATGGAGTATGTGCACATTGTGGCGGACAAGGCGCTGCTGCGCCGGGTGGGGCAGGTCTCCGGGGAGCTGGTGGAAATGGTGCTCAGCGAGCGGGGCAGCGCCAAGGACATCCTTGAGGTGGCAGAGCAGCGCATCTACGCCCTGCGCCAGGGGCGCTCCTCCCGGGATATGGTGAGCATTTCTGCGGTGATGCAGGATGTGTGGCAGACCATCAAGGAGCGCAATGCCCAAGGCTCTGAATTCCCAGGGCTGTCCACGGGGCTGGTGGATTTGGACCGGCGCATTTCGGGTCTGAACAACTCCGACCTCATCATTCTCGCCGCCCGTCCCGGCATGGGCAAGACCTCGCTGGCGCTGAACATCGGCCTGGAGGTGGGGAAGCACTCGGGCAAGAGTGTGGCAATCTTCTCCCTGGAAATGAGCCGGGCGCAGCTGGGCCTGCGCCTGATTTCCACCGAGTCCCTCATCGACAACAAAAAGCTGCTCACCGGGCGGCTGAGCGGGGAAGAGGAGTGGAGCCGGGCGGCCATGGCGATGGCTGCCCTGAGCCAGTCCAGAATCTATATCGACGACGACTCCTCCCTGTCCGTGGCGGATATGAACGCAAAGTGCCGGCGGATTAAGGATCTGGGGCTGGTCATTGTGGACTACCTCCAGCTGATGACCTCTGCCAACGGCGCCACCCGCGCCAGCGACAACCGCCAGCAGATTGTCTCTGATATGTCCCGCTCCCTCAAGCTGATGGCCAAGGAGCTGAATGTGCCGGTCATCTGCCTGTCCCAGCTCTCCCGTGCCAACGAGAGCCGCTCGGCGGGGCAGCGCCGCCCCATGCTCTCCGACCTGCGTGAATCCGGCTCCATCGAGCAGGATGCAGACATCGTCATGTTCATCTACCGGGAGGGCTACTACGAAAACGACACGGAAAACCCCAATGTGGCCGAGTGCATTGTGGCCAAAAACCGCCACGGCGAGACGGGAACGGTCATGCTGGAATGGCGGCCGGAATTCACAACATTCCGTAATCTAGCGTATAATTATGACGAAGAGGATTACTAATTCCCCGCCGTTTGCCTATGAACTCATCCCGGAGGGCAGTGTGGTGGTGTGCGCCCTGTCCGGCGGGGCGGACTCCATGTACCTGCTCCACCGGCTGCTGGAGGGGGCGGAGAGATACACCCTGCGGGCGGCCCACTACGACCACGGGCTGCGCCCCGGCTCCGGCCAGGATGCGCAGTTTGTGGAGGCGTGGTGCCGCCGCCTGGGGGTGCCCCTGAGGGTGGAGCGGGGGGATGTGGCAGGGGAGGCCCGCCGCCGCGGCCTGGGGGTGGAGGAGTGCGCCCGGAGTATGCGCTACGACTTTCTCCAGCGGGAGGTGCAGCGGGCCGGTGGCGGCTGCATCGCCACAGGGCACCACGCCGGGGACAACGCAGAGACGGTGCTCCTCCATCTGGTCCGGGGGGCGGGGCTGCGGGGGCTGTGCGGCATTCCCGCCCAGCGGGGCAATATCGTGCGCCCAATGCTGGACACCTCCCGCCAGGAGATTCTGGCCTGGCTGGAGGAGCGGGGCATTCCCCACCGGGAGGATGAGAGCAACGCCGACTGCCGCTATGCCCGCAATCTGGTGCGCCACCAGGTGCTCCCCCTGCTGGAGCAGCTCAATCCCCAGGCGCAGGCCCACATTGCCGCCGCCGCCCGCCGGCTCACCCAGGATGAGCAGGTGCTGGAGGAGTTGGGCGGGCAGCTGGCGGAGCAGGCTGTTCGGGAGGGGGCGGGGTGGGGCATTCCCATCCAGGCACTCCTCCAGGCGCCCCCGTCCCTCGCTCTGCGGGCGCTGTCCCAGCTGGCCCGGCGGGTGGGGGGCAATCCCCAGTCCCGTCACTTAGAGGGGATGCTGGCCCTGTGTGCCGGGGCGGGAGGGGGACGGCTGGAGGCCCCGGGCTGTGTGGCCCTTGCGGCGTATCAGCGCCTTACCCTGCTGCCTGCCAGGGCGGAGCCTCCGCCGGAGCCTGCGCCGCTGGGGGAGGGCAGTCAGGTCTGGGGGGCGTGGCAGATTGAGGCCCGCCCTGCGGTATGTCCCGGCGCAGCCTACCGCTCCCCTGAGGAGTTTTACCTGAAACCGGGGGCGTACCACCTCCGCTCCCGTATGCCGGGGGACGGGATACAACTGGGCCGCCGTCCCCGCAAGCGCCTGAAAGAGTTGATGATTGAAGCCCGCATCCCCGCCCACCTCCGCCCCGGCGTGCCTGTGCTGGCAGGGGAGGGGGGCGTGGCGGCGGTGGGAGGGCTTGGCCCCCATTGGGAGGCACTGGCCCAGCCGGGGCAGCCCAGTTTACACATCCGCATCCATCCAACACAGGAATGAAAGGGAGAACAAACCGTGTATCAAGACATCAAAGAGATTTTGTATACCCAGGAGCAGCTGGCTGAGCGTGTGAAAGAGATTGGCGCGCAGATTACCCGGGATTATGCCGGCAAGGAGGTGGCGCTGGCCTCGGTGCTGCGTGGCTCCTATATCTTCATGGCAGACCTGAGCCGTGCCATCCAGCTGCCCGTCACCGTGGACTTTATGGCGGTGTCCTCCTACGGGGCGGGAACGGTGAGCTCCGGTCAGGTGGAAATCAAGAAGGATTTGTCCGACTCCATCGAGGGCAAGCACCTGATCATTGTGGAGGACATTCTGGACTCGGGCAACACCCTGTTTTACCTGATGGATGTGCTCCGGGCACGAAAGCCCGCCTCCATCCGCATCTGCACCCTGATGGATAAGCCTGAGCGGCGCACCAAGCCCATCTCTGCCGACTATGTGGGGTTTGAAATTCCCGATGCCTTTGTGGTGGGCTATGGGCTGGATTATAACGAAAAGTATCGCAACCTCCCCTATGTGGGCATTTTGGAGCCGTCTGTGTACGGCGGGAAGTAAGAGGATTGAGTGTGAATCGAGTGGTGAAATTTCGGGGCATCGTGGTGTATGCCCTGGTCCTGCTCCTGCTGATGTGGGGCGTGTCCAGCTTTTTGGGCACCCAGCAGCAGGGGTATGTGACCTATGCAGAGATGGAAGAGCTCTTCCGCCAGGAGCAGGTGAGCGAGTTTCAGGTCAGCGGGGACAAGCTGCTGACCATGAAGCTGACCGACGGCACCCTCCGCCGCCATGCCCTGGCGGATGTGCAGCTGTTTTACGCCGATTTGGGCCAGCTGATTCGGGAGCAGCGGGAAGCGGGAATTCTGGTCAACTACGAGTTCCAGCAGCCCCAGCAGCTGCCCGGCTGGGCACTGATTATCATTCCCCCGGTGCTCTCCGTGTCGGTGGTGATGGTGCTGTGGTGGGTGATGGCCATGCGCCAGCAAAATGCCCAGGGGGGACAGGGCGGCATGAGCCGCTTCGGCCAGGCCCGGGTGATTGAGGGCCAGCAGAAGAGCAAGGTCACCTTTGACGATGTGGCGGGCGCAGATGAGGAGAAGGCGGAGCTGCAGGAGATTGTGGACTTTCTCCGGGATCCCCAGCGCTTTACAGACCTGGGCGCCCGCATTCCCAAGGGGGTGCTGCTGGTGGGCCCGCCGGGCACCGGCAAAACCCTGCTTGCCAAGGCGGTAGCAGGGGAGGCGGGGGTGCGGTTTTTGTCCATCTCCGGCTCCGACTTTGTGGAGCTGTATGTGGGCGTGGGTGCAAGCCGTGTGCGGGATCTGTTCCAGGAGGCCAAAAAAATCAGCCCTGCCATTGTCTTTATCGATGAGATTGACGCCGTGGGCCGCCAGCGGGGCGCTGGCCTGGGCGGCGGACACGACGAGCGGGAGCAGACCCTCAATCAGCTGCTGGTGGAGATGGACGGCTTTGCCGCCAACGAGGGCGTCATTGTGCTGGCCGCCACCAACCGGCAGGACATTCTGGACCCTGCGCTGCTCCGCCCCGGCCGCTTTGACCGCCAGGTGTATGTGGGCCAGCCGGATATGAAGGGCCGGGAGGAAATTTTGCGGGTACACGCCCGGAAAAAGCCCCTGGCAGAGGATGTGGACTTGCGGGAAATCGCCCGGGAGACCACCGGCTTTACCGGGGCCGACCTGGAGAATCTGCTCAATGAGGCCGCCCTGCTGGCCGCCCGCAAGCACCAGCCCTTCATCACTCTCAAGGATGTGCAGGAGTCGGTGATTAAGGTCATTGCCGGCCCTGAGAAGAAGAGCAGGGAGCAGCTGGAGGAGGACCGGCGCATCACCGCCTACCACGAGGCGGGGCACGCTGTGGTGAGCCGGGCGCTGGAGACCCAGGACCCGGTGCACCAGATTACCATTATCCCCCGGGGTCAGGCGGCGGGCATGACCATCAACCGCCCCCAGGAGGACCGCAGCCATGTCACCCGCCAGCGCCTGGTGGAGACGCTGTCCACCCTGTTGGGGGGACGGTGCGCCGAGGAGGTGGCCCTGGGATTTGTGTGTACGGGTGCGGTGAACGATTTGGAGCGGGCCACTGCCATTGCCCGGGATATGGTCACCAAGTACGGCATGAGCGAGCATTTGGGCTTTGTCACCTTTGCCAGCGGACATGACGAGGTGTTTTTGGGCCGCTCTATGGCCCAGGCCAAGCCCTATTCCGAGCAGACGGCCGCCCAGATTGACCGGGAGGTCAAGGAACTGCTGGATGGGGCCTATCAGCGCTGCCGGGAGATTTTGGAGCGTGACAGGGAGAAGCTGGAGCTGGTGGCCCAGTTCCTGCTCCGCCATGAGACGATGGACGCCCGCCAGTTCCAGCTGGCATACGACGATCCCCAGGCGCTGGCCCAGGAGCCGCTGCCCTGAAGATAGGAGAGGACATACATGGAGTTTGACAGGCAGTATGAGGCGGACACGGCAGGCACCCCGGAGCAGTCCTCCCAGCCCGGGCGGCGGCTGGCCCTGGAGCCTGCGGGCAGTGAGCTGTATCAGAATGTGCGTATGCTGGCTACGGTGCTGGCGGTGCTCATCCTGGTGTTCACCTTTGTGGGGCGCATCATTGTGGTCAGCGGCCCGTCCATGGAGAACACCCTCCACAACGGGGACGCCATGCTGGTCTGGTCCCTGGGTTATACCCCCAAGCAGGGGGACGTGGTGGTGCTCACCAAGCGCACCTATCAGGAGGATTCCATCGTCAAGCGGGTGATTGCCGTGGGCGGCCAGACGGTGGACATCGATTACGCCACAGGCACGGTGTATGTGGATGGTGCGCCCCTGACCGAGCCGTACACCAAAGAGCCGATGCTCCTGCCCGCCTACGGAGAGGGACTCAACCACATCGTGGTGCCGGAGGGGTGCCTGTTCGTGATGGGGGACAACCGCAACCAGTCTGCCGACAGCCGCTATGCCCCCATCGGCATTGTGGACGCCCGGTGTGTGATTGGGCGGGCCGTGCTGGTGCTCTTCCCCTTTGGGGACTTTCAGATTTTGTAACAGGGGGGACGCGTGTGAACAGACAGGACACAGCCAGCCGGTGGGGCTGGCTGGTGTGCAGTGCAGTGCTGGCAGGCGGGGCGGTGTGGCTGCGCCGCTGGCAAATAGACACAGCCTTTGAGGGGGATTTGAATCTCCCTGTTGCCGGGGCCCCTGCAACCATTTGTCTGCTGTGCCTGATGGCCATTGCGGCGGCGTTGCTGGGGATTTTGGCTATGGTGCAGCGGGAGGCGCCCCTGCCCCGACACCTCCACCGTCAGGGCCGCCGGGATTTGACCCAGGCCACGGGCAGCGGATTGCACCTGGCCCTCACCCTGGTGGCGGCGGCCCTGCTGTTGGCGGCCGCCCCCATGCTTCTCCAAGAGGGCGCAGGGCTGTGGCAGGCCTTTCGCCTGAGTGCTGATAAGACGGGAAACAACGGCATTCTGGTCATACTCACCGGCCTGAGCAGTGTGCTGGCCTTTGTGGGTGTACTGGTGGCTGGCGTGGCGGTGTTCCGGGGCAAGCAGGGCGGCCGCAGCGCCATGGTGATGGCGGCGGTGAACGGCTGTGCCTGGATGATGGAGAGCTACCGGGGCCATGCGGCCAACCCGGTGCAGTGGGACTATGTACCCCTGCTGCTGGCTGTGGTGCTGGGGATGCTGCTCTATCTGGAGTGGGCGGCCCTGAGTGTGGGCAAGCCCCGGCCCCGGCTGTTGCTGTGGCTGGCCGGGATGACCATTGTGTTTTCCGCCATGGCTGCCGCAGCCCACACCACCCTGAGCGGGAACCTGATGCTGGCGGCGCAGAGTGTGTGCGCCGTGGCGGTGCTGTGGTATGTGCCGGTCAATCTGGCCAATCCGCCCCAGCAGGAGGAGCCGGAGGAGCTGGAAGAACAGCCGGAGGAGCTGGAAGAACACACGGAGCAGCCGGAGCAGCCGGCAGCGCAGGAACCGGTTGAGGAGATGGAACCGGAAGCCGACCTGCAGGCCACCAAGCGGTGGGAGCGCTAAAGGGCTGCATCCCCGGAGCCGTCGGGACAGACGGGAGCCGAGGGCGAGAAGATTCCAAATAGCGTGGCTCAAACCGGCCCTGTGCGCTTGTTTGGACAACGCAACCAGGTGAGAAGGAGGAAACTTTCCCATGGAACAACAGAAATACTATATCACCACCCCCATTTATTACCCTTCAGATAAGCTGCACATCGGGCACACCTATTGCACCGTGGCCACCGATGCCTTTGCCCGCTATCAGCGTCTGCGGGGCCGTGAGGTGCTCTTCCTCACCGGCACCGATGAGCACGGGCAGAAGATTGAGGACAAGGCCCATGAGGCGGGGGTGACCCCCCAGGCGTTTGTAGATAACATCGTCACCGGCGAGCGGGGGGTTATGGACCTGTGGAAGCTGATGAACATCTCCAACGATCGGTTTATCCGCACCACAGACGACTACCATGTGTCCGCCATTCAGAAGATTTTCCGCAAGATGTACGACAACGGGGATATCTACAAGGGCGCCTACAAGGGGAAGTACTGCAAGCCCTGCGAGTCCTTCTGGACGGAGTCCCAGCTGGTGGAGGGCAAGTGTCCCGACTGCGGCCGCCCCGTGGAGGACGCCGAGGAGGAGGCCTACTTCTTCCGGCTGTCCAAGTATGCCAAGCCCATTCAGGACTTGCTGGAGAACACCGACTTTTTGGAGCCCCGCTCCCGGGTCAATGAGATGGTGAACAACTTCATCAAGCCCGGGCTGGAGGATTTGTGCGTTTCCCGCACCTCCTTTACCTGGGGTGTGCCTGTGGACTTCGACCCCGGCCATGTGGTGTATGTGTGGATTGATGCGCTGTCCAACTACATCACCGCACTGGGCTATGACAACGATAAGTACCAGGATTTTGAGCAGTTCTGGCCCGCCGACGTGCACATTGTGGGCAAGGAGATTGTGCGCTTCCACGCCATCATCTGGCCCGCCATGCTCATGAGCCTGGGGCTGCCCCTGCCCAAGAAGGTGTACGGCCACGGCTGGCTGCTCTTTGACGGGGGGAAGATGTCCAAGTCCAAGGGCAACGTGGTGGACCCCTACATTCTGGCTGAGCAATTCGGGGTGGATGCACTGCGCTTCTTCCTGCTGCGCACCTTCCCCTTCGGTTCGGACGGCAACTTCTCCAATGAGCTGCTCATTCAGACCATCAACACCGACCTGGCCAACGACCTGGGCAACCTGGTCAGCCGCACCACCGCCATGGTGGGCAAGTATTTTGGGGGCACGCTGCCCGGCGGCATGGAGGAGAACACCCAGGAGGTGGATGCTGACCTGACAGCCAAGGCCGCCGCTTTGCAGGGCATCTACGCCCAGCAGATGGACCAGTACGCCCCACACAAGGCGCTGGATGAGGTGTTCAAGGTGATTCAGCGGGCCAACAAGTATATCGACGAGACCGCCCCCTGGGCACTGGCCAAGGATTTGCAGGCCAATGGCCCCCGCCTGGCCCGGGTGCTGTACAACCTGCTGGAGACCACCCGCATCTGCGGGGTGCTGCTCACGCCCTTCATGCCAGAGAGTATGGAGAAGCTCTTTGTGCAGATTGGAGCCTGCGCCCACTGCCGCACCTGGGAGAGCGCCGGGGTGTGGGGAAGCCTGAGCACTGCCGCCGCTGTCACCAAGGGGGAGAATCTGTTCCCCCGTGTGGATGCACAGCAGGCGCTGGAGACGCTGGAGCAGGCCGCTGAGGCGCAGCGCAAGGCCGCCCTGCCTGCCCTGGAGATTGCGCCCTATACCCAGGAGCAGGTGGACTTTGACACCTTCTGCCGCTCTGATTTGCGTGCGGTGAAGGTGAAGGACTGCCAGCCGGTGAAAAAGTCCGCTAAGCTGCTGAAATTTACGCTGGACGACGGCACCGGCACCGACCGGCAGATTCTCTCCGGCATTGCCATGTACTATCAGCCTGAGGAGCTGGTGGGCAAGACGCTGGTGGCCATTGTCAACCTGCCGCCCCGTAAGATGATGGGGCAGGAGAGCTGCGGTATGCTCCTGTCCGCCGTCCACACCGAGCAGGGGGAGGAGCGGCTCAACCTGATTGTGCTGCCCGACGCCATCCCCGCAGGGGCCAAGCTGTGCTGAGGGCCGAGACGCTGGGCGGGGGTGCATACCCGCCCCTGTTTGACACCCATGCCCACTACGACGCCCATCAGTTTGACGCCGACCGGGAGCAGGTACTCTCCGACCTCCCCCGGCAGGGGGTGGAGCTGGTGGTCAACCCCGGGTGCGATTTGGCCTCCAGCGCCCAGGCGGTGGACCTGGCCGGCCGGTACCCGTTTGTCTATGCCGCCGTGGGCATTCACCCCGAGGAGTGCGGGGGGTATGTACCAGAGCACATCGCTCAGCTGCGCACCCTGGCCACCCATCCCAAGGTGGTGGCCATCGGGGAGATCGGCCTGGACTACTATTGGAAGGAAAATCCGCCCAGGGAATTGCAGCAGCGGGCCTTCCGGGACCAGATGGCCCTGGCCCAGGAGCTGGGGCTGCCCGTCATCGTCCACGACCGGGAGGCCCACGGAGACTGTATGGATGTGGTGCGGGACTTCCCCCAGGTGCGGGGGGTGTTCCACTGCTACTCCGGCAGCGTGGAGCAGGCTCAGGAGCTGGTAAAGCGGGGGTGGATGCTCTCGTTCACTGGGGTGCTCACCTACAACAACGCCCGCAAAGCGGTGGAGGTGGCCCAGGCCATTCCCCTGGAGCACCTGATGGTGGAGACGGACAGCCCCTACATGGCGCCGGTGCCCCACCGTGGAAAGCGCTGTGATTCTGCCCTTGTGGTGCATACCTGCGCCCGGCTGGCGGAGATTAAGGGGATTTCGCTGGAGGCGTGTGCCCGCATCACCCTGGAAAATGGAAAGCGTTTCTTTGGGCTGGACAGATGAAAACTCCTTGACATCGCTGGTAGGCGATGGTATACTGACCTTGTTGTTTTGATGTATGAAATGCCAAAGCCTGCCCTTCGTACATGAAGTACAGAGGGGCAGGCTTTTTCCTACACTTCTCTTCAAAACGCAAACATCTCTCTAGGAGGAATTTCAAATGACTGGTATCGTGAAATGGTTCAACGCTGAGAAGGGCTATGGCTTCATCACCCCCGATGACGGCTCCGAGGACGTGTTCGTGCACTTCTCCGCCATTGTGGCCGACGGCTACAAGAAGCTGCTGGAGGGTCAGCAGGTCACCTTCGAGACCGAGCCCGATCCCCGCGGCGCCAAGGGCGTGCGTGCCACCAACGTGGTCGCTCAGACCGAGGCCTAATTTATCTGGTCAAAAAAAGCAATGCCGTCTGCACAGCAGACGGCATTGCTTTTTGTTTGGACACTTTTGTGGAGGGTGGGAGGGATTCGGTTGGGCTTTGACCCTTCCTCACTTCGGTCCATCCGGGCTGCGACCGGGGCTCAGCGCTTCTTAGATGTCACGCTTCGCCTGTTCGCAACGGCTGGCTTCCCTCCGATTCGGAACAAAACCGGGTGGCTTCGCCCACCTGGGTTTTATTCCTCACTTCGCTCCATCCAGCCTGCTCACGACGGCTCAGCGCTTCGTGTCTCACAGAGTTTCGCACCCGCAGGGGGCGAAATAAAGTGGAATTTCGTGTTTTCCGGGGACATGCGCCTCGGAAAACACTCTGCTCAGGGGAAAGAGGGTGACAATTCCGAAGGAATCGAACCCTGTTTCCCCTGCATCCCTCAAAAAAGTCCTTTGACTTTTTTGATATGGCTCAGCGCTTCTTAGATGTCACGCTTCGCTCCCCTCCGCCACGCTTGACTTCCCTCCGACTCGGGACAAATTTGGCCGGGCTGCGCCCGTCCTAAAATTTATCCCTCGCTGCGGTCCAGTCAAGCTGCTCCGGGGGCTCAGCGCTTCTTAGATGTCACGCTTCGCCTGCTCACGACGCCCGGCTTCCCTCCGACTCGGGACACAAACAGGCCGGCTATGCCGTCCTTGGTTTGTATCCCTCGCTTCGGTCCATCCGGGCTGTTCGCAACGGCTCAGCGCTTCGCTGTTGTCACGCTTCGCCTGTTCGCAACGGCTGGCTTCCCTCCGATTCGGAACAAAACCGGGTGGCTTCGCCCACCTGGGTTTTATTCCTCACTTCGCTCCATCCAGCCTGCTCACGACGGCTCAGCGCTTCGTGTCTCACAGAGTTTCGCACCCGCAGGGGGCGAAATAAAGTGGAATTTCGTGTTTTCCGGGGACATGCGCCTCGGAAAACACTCTGCTCAGGGGAAAGAGGGTGACAATTCCGAAGGAATCGAACCCTGTTTCCCCTGCATCCCTCAAAAAAGTCCTTTGACTTTTTTGATATGGCTCAGCGCTTCTTAGATGTCACGCTTCGCTCCCCTCCGCCACGCTTGACTTCCCTCCGACTCGGGACAAATTTGGCCGGGCTGCGCCCGTCCTAAAATTTATCCCTCGCTGCGGTCCAGTCAAGCTGCTCCGGGGGCTCAGCGCTTCTTAGATGTCACGCTTCGCCTGCTCACGACGCCCGGCTTCCCTCCGACTCGGGACACAAACAGGCCGGCTATGCCGTCCTTGGTTTGTATCCCTCGCTTCGGTCCATTCGGGCTGTTCGCAACGGCTCAGCGCTTCTTGGGTAATTTATGCTTCGTTCCGTCCGGCTCCACCAGGTAGGTGTTCTCCAGGTGGCCCACCAGGCTGGCCTTCACGCTGGCCACATACTCCCGGCGCAGGGCGTCCCGCTCCTCCAGCTCTTCGGGGGTGAGGGTCTCCCCGGCCTTGACACGGCGGGCAAATTCATTGATGCGGTCAATTTTCTCCTGGGTCATCATAGCAAAATCCTCCTATGGTTCAAAATACACAGGGCAGAGGCTACAGATACCGTTCCAGCTGAATGATGGTGCGCCCCTTGCGGGACTGTCCGCCCACCTGGGTGAGCACGCATTTCCCCAGTCCCCGGCAGGTGAGCACATCCCCTTCCGCCACCAGCCTGTCCCCCTTACAGCATTCCCGGTGGTTGACGGACACCCGTCCCCCGGCAATCAGGTCGGCGGCTTTGCTCCGGGACAGCGAGAAGGCGGAGGAGAGCACCGCATCCAGGCGCAAGGTGGCCACGGTATCCGAAATCACCTTGACCTGGGCAGGGGCGGGCGAAAGCTCATCCAGGGAGATGGGGCGCAGCTTGAGCCGGTAGCGTCCCGCCTGGTCAAACTGGGACAGGAGGATGGGGGCGGCCTCTGCCAGGATGACAATTTGGGCACGGTCGGGTAGGAGGAGCAGATCCCCCACCTTCTCCCGGGTCAGACCAATGCCAAGCACGCCGCCCAACAGGTCCCGGTGGGTGAGCTGCGCCCCCTTTGGATACACCGCCTCGACGGCACTCAGCGGGGAATCGGCTTGGCTGTATGCATCCTCCGGCTCCATCCATGGAGGGAGGAACTGGCAGATGGTCCGTTCCGCCCCCTCGTAGCCACCCCAGAACACATGGCTGGGGTGGCCGCAGGCGGCAAGCAAACCTTCTGCCGCCGCCCGCTGGGCAGGGGAGAGGAAGTGGGTGGCGCTGGGGATGGAGCGCTGCTGGGTGCGCTCCATCTGATCGAGCACCCGGGCCAGCACCATCCGCTCCTCCTGGCCGGCGGCGTGCCGGGCAATCAGGTCACGCTTGTTCATACCGACACGCTTTTCTGGGCGTTGTACAGCTGGGCGTACTCCCCACCGGCGGCCAGCAGCTCCTCATGGTTGCCCTGCTCCACAATGCGGTGCTCATCCACCACCAAAATGCGGTGGGCGTTGCGGATGGTGGACAGGCGGTGGGCAATGATCAGGGTGGTGCGACCCTTTGCCAGCTCGTCAAAGGCGTTTTGAATGCGGGCCTCGGTGACAGAGTCCAGGGCGGAGGTGGCCTCGTCCAGAATGAGGATGGCGGGGTTTTTCAGGAAAATACGGGCGATGGATACCCGCTGTTTCTGACCGCCGGAGAGCATGACGCCCCGCTCTCCCACATAGGTCTGGAAGCCCTGGGGCATCTCCATAATGTCCTCGTAGATTTCCGCCCGCCTGGCGGCCTCAAACACCTCTTCGTCGGTGGCATCCGGCCGGCCGTAGCGGATGTTCTCCAGGATGGTGCCCGCAAAGAGGAACACATCCTGCTGCACAATGCCGATGTTCTGCCGCAGAGACTGCTGGGTGACGGCACGCACATCCAGGCCGTCCACCAGAATGCGGCCCTCGGTCACATCGTAGAACCGGGGGATGAGCTGGCACAGGGTGGACTTGCCGCCGCCGGAGGGGCCCACCACCGCCACCGTCTCCCCGGCGGGAATGTGCAGGGAGATGTGCTCGAGCACCTCTTCCC
This sequence comes from uncultured Oscillospiraceae bacterium, assembly GCA_944387115.1. GTDB lineage: Bacteria > Bacillota > Clostridia > Oscillospirales > Oscillospiraceae > Enterenecus. The sequence goes on along the minus strand of CALXDR010000006.1, from coordinate 8,039 downwards.
CGGGCTTGTAGGAGAAGGAGACGTCGTCCACCAGGATGTCGCCCTTGGCGGGGGGCATCACGGCGGCGTCCGGGGCGTCCTGCACCGCAGGCTCCACACGCATCAGCTCTACAAAGCGCTTAAAGCCTGCCATGCCGTTGAGGAACTGCTCCACAAAGGCGGCCAGCTTGCGCACAGGGGTGAGGAAGGTGGAGATATACAGGGAGAAGGTCACCAGGTCTACAAAATCCATCTGCCCCTGCATGATAAAATAGCCGCCGGCGGCAATGGTGAGCACGTTCATCACCGGCAGGGTAAATTCCAGGCCCGCCATATAGCCTGCCATGGCCTTGTAGTAGTCCCGCTTGGCTCCCTTGAACTGGTTGTTGGTGGTGCGGAACTTCTCGTTCTCCTGGGCCTCGTTGGCGAAGGCCTTGGCGGTGCGCATACCGGAGATGGAGGATTCCAGCTGACCGTTGATGCCCGCCATATTCTGCTTGACCTGCACCGAGGCCTTCACCATTCTCCGCCGCTGAATGATGGTGAACACCACAAACACGGGGATGACGGCAAACACCACCAGGGCCAGCCGCCACTGGATGGAGAGCATCAGACAAAAGGCGCCCACCAGGGTAATCACGGAGATGAACAAGTCCTCCGGGCCGTGGTGGGCCAGCTCCGTGATTTCAAACAGATCGTTGGTGGCCCGGCTCATCAGCTGTCCAGTGCGGTTCTGGTCATAGAAGGAGAAGGACAGGCTTTGCATATGGGCAAACAGGTCCCGGCGGATGTCCGCCTCAATGCGCACGCCCATCATATGCCCCCAGTAGGTGACCACGAAGTTCATGCCGGCCCGCAGGGCATAAGCCAGCAGCAGCACGGCCATTACGGCAAAAAATGCCCCATACAGATTCTGGGGCAGCAGCTGATTCAGGGCAATGCGGGAGGCATAGGGGAAGGCCAAATCCACCAGAGCAATGCCCAGGGCACAGCACATATCCAGGATGAACAGGCTCAGGTGGGGCCGGTAGTAGGACAGAAAGATGGACAGATAGCCCCGTTGAAATCGTTGTTTTCGATCCATTGGTTCACACGCTCCTTTGCTTGAGATGGGACGCCCTTCGGTGAGGTTGGCACCGGCCCAGAGAGGTGGGGAGCACGCTCGGCTGGGAGCAAATGACTGTGCAAGGCGGGGTCCCGTGGATTACCCTGGGAGCTTTTGCGCACAGCGCCCCACTTGGAAGCTTGCACGAAAATATCCCATGGATTCTCTAGTATATCGTGTTCCCTTGTGATTGTCAATTCAGAGGGCGGGGATTATAATAGGGGGGTATTTCTGGACATAAGAAGCGTCCGAGCCGTTGTGAACAGGCGAGGCGTGACATCCAGGCAAGGAGGCAAAACAAGATGTGGCACGAGATTCAGGTTGTGGGCGGCAGCGTCCTCACCCTATTTTTGATGATGGCAGTGGGATTTTTTATGGCAAAGCGGGGGATGCTGACCCAGCAGACCCTCTCGCAGATGTCCACCCTGCTGCTGTATGTGGTGGCGCCCGCCATTATCATAGATACATTTCTACAGCAGCAGCCCACCCCGGACACCCTGCGTGAGCTGCTCATCGCCGCCGGGGTGATGGTGGGCACCTATGTGTTGAATATGGTGCTGGTGCAGCTGTGCTTCCGGCGCAGCGCCGAAGGGGTGCAGGGGATTTTACGCTTTGCCTCCATTTACGGGAATACAGGTTTTATGGGCATTCCCCTCATTCTGGCAGTACTCCAGGGGGAGGGAATGCTGTTGACTGTCACAAGCCTGGCAGTGTTTAATATATGTGTGTGGACCCATGGGATGCTCCTCATTGGGGGCAAGGATGAGGTGTCGGTGAAGAAGGGGCTGCTCAACCCCGGTGTGGTGGGCTTCGGGCTGGCCATACTGCTCTTCCTCCTTCAGGTGCCTGTGCCCGACCCGGTGATGGAGGCCGTGGGCTATCTTGGCTCCCTCAACACCCCGCTGGCGATGGTGATTATCGGGGCGCAGATGGCGGCGGTATCCCTGCCCTCCCTGCTCAAGGATGGGCGGCTCTACCTTGTCTCGGCCCTGAAGCTGCTGGTTGTACCCCTGATCACTATGGCGGTGCTCCTCCCCTTTCACCTGGCGCAGCCCACCTTTTTGGCGGCGGTCATCCTTGCCGGGTGCCCTGTGGCGGGAATTACCAGTCTGTTTGCTCAGAAGCTGGGGAAGGATGCCCCGTTGGCCGCCAAGCTGGTTACCCTCTCCACCCTGCTGTGCATTCTCACCCTGCCTGTGGTCACTTTGGCGGCCAGAGCGCTGTGCGGCGGGTGAATGTGATACAACCGCTGCCCCCATCCGGCGGCGGAAACTTTTGATGAAAATGAGGTGTGCGCAATGGAACAACCCCTGTCCTGGCGGGAACGCTGGCGGCTGTGGGGCCGCTTGAGCATCCGGGGCGTACTGCTGATTGCAGTGCTGCTGGTGCTGTACTATGCGGCGCCCCCGCTGGTGTCCCTGTTCTACCCCTTTTTGCTGGCGCTGGTGGTGGCCTGGCTGCTCAATCCCCTGGTGCGCTGGCTCCAGCGCAAGCTGGCCATTTCCCGCAAGTCCATCTCCATGGTGGTGCTCCTCCTCCTCTTTGCCGCTGCGGGCGGGGTGCTCTTTGGATTGGGCTGGGCGCTGATTACCCAGATTCGAGCGCTGTTTGAAAACTGGGAGACGCTGCGGGATGCCGCCGCCAGCGCCTTTAACAGTGTGTCCAGCTGGCTGGATAATCTGCTGGGCGGTCTGCTCCCTCACCAGGTCATGACCACGGGGGAGGACATCACCCAGGCGGTGGTGCATTGGATTGAGGAGCTGGATTTGTCCGCCTGGGTTACGAAAATGGCGGGACAAGCCCCCAATGTGGTGGCCTCGGTGTCCAGCTTCTCCGTGGGGGCAGTGGTGTTTCTCACTGCCAGCTATTTCATCACCGCAGATTATCCCCGGCTGCGTTTTCAGCTGGCCGAGCGGGCTCCGGCGGATGTGCGGGCTTTTGGCAGCACGGTGCGCAGGCTCTTTGTGGAGGCCTTCGGCGGCTATATCAAGAGCCAATTGCTCCTCTCCCTGGGTGTGTTTGTCATTTTGATGGTGGGCTTTTTCTTCATCGGACAGTCGTACAGCCTGCTGCTGGCGGCGGGATTGGCGGTGCTGGACTTTATCCCCATCATCGGGGCAGGCACAGTGATGGTGCCCTGGGCGGTGGTGGATTTGATTTTGGGAGAGTACGGCGGTGCAGTGGAGCTGATGGTGATTTGGGGCATCATTGCCCTGTTTCGCAGGCTGTGTGAGCCGAAAATCCTGGGCGACCAGACCGGACTGTCCCCCATTTTGTCCCTGGTGGGCATCTATGTGGGTATGCGCCTGGGGGGTGTGCTGGGCATGGTGGTGGGCCCCTTGCTGCTGCTGGTGTTCATCAACCTGGGCAAGCTGGGGGTGTTCCGCCCCACCCTGGATGATTTGGGGCTGGCGGCACGGGATGTGCAGGCGATGCTCAAAAGCGGACGGCAGGAGTGACGGGGGGTGGGGGCTGGGTTTTGCCCTTCGCTTCGGTCCATCCGAGCTACTCCGGGGGTTCGGCACTTCTTTGTTGTCACGCTTCGCTCCCCTCCGCAACGCTTGACTTCCCTCCGACTCGGAACAAATTCGGTCGGGCTACGCCCGCCCTGGAATTTATCCCTCACTTCGGTCCATCCAGCCTGCTCACGACGGCTCAGCACTTCTCTTTCAGCAAAATTTCAGCCACTGTTTATAATCAATTTGATTTCCCGTCACAATCTGGACATAATTGTAATGTATCGTATGGTGTAGAAAGTCAGAACCACAGAGCATCAGAAGGAGTGATCTCTATGTATGATATGAACGACAATCAGAATGGCATGGGCAACAACAACCCGTCCAATGACACTGGGTGTGCCAGTGGGGACAGCCATGGCGGCAACGGCGGATGCCCCGGCGGCAACGGCTATTCCGATGGGGGCTACGCCAGCGGCGGGTACTCGGAGGGCTTCGTAGGCCAGAGCAGCACCACCTATCACTTCTCCAACACGCCGGGCATGGGCCAGGCGCCCAAGAAGGAGAAGAAGGGTGCTGGCCGTGCGGTGGCTCTGGTGTTGTGCTGTGCCCTGGTGGGCGGTGCGGCAGGCGTGGGCGGTGCGGCAGTGTACAGCGCCGTGAACCGGGGCGGCGATGGAGACGGCACTGTGATTTATCAGAACAAGGTGGACCCCACCCCCGTGGATGTGCGGCAGGCGGATGGCCTGACCCCCATGAGCCTGTCCGAAATTTACGCCGCCTACGCCGACTCCTGCGTGTGCATCACCGTGCAGGCGGTGGTTCAGCAGGGCTATTACCAGTACCAGGCCAGCGGCGCAGGGTCGGGCTTTATCATCAGCGAGGATGGCTACATCGTCACCAACTACCACGTCATTGACGGGGCCACCTCCATCAAGGTCACCCTCAACAATGGAGAGAGCTACGATGCCAAGCTGGTGGGGGGCGAGGAGCTCAACGACGTGGCGGTGCTCAAGATTGACGGTGTGACCGGGCTCAAGCCCGTGGTGCTGGGTGACAGCGACGATGTGGTGGTGGGAGAGACGGTGTGTACCATTGGCAATGCCCTGGGCACCTTGTCCTTCTCCCAGACCTCCGGGGGCGTGTCCGCCACTGACCGCTCGGTGACCATGAGCGACGGCACGGTCATCAACATGATTCAGACCGACTGCACCATCAACTCGGGCAACTCCGGCGGCCCTCTCTTTGACAGCTACGGCCGGGTGGTGGGCATTACCTCCGCAAAGCTGTCCAACAACGGCAGCTCGTCTGACGCCGCCATTGAGGGCATTGGCTTTGCCATTCCCATCAACGATGTGATCAACATCATCACCGACTATATCCAGTATGGCTATGTCACCGGACGGCCCTACATGGGCATTCAGGTCAGCGATATCAGCCAGCAGTATATGCAGGCCTTTGGCTGGCCCGCCGGTGTGTATGTCAATTCTGTGGAGGAGGGCTCCTGTGCTCAGACGTCCGGTCTGAAGCAGGGGGACATCATCACCAAGATTGACGACACAGACATCACCGGTGTGGCTCAGATGTCCTCGGTGAAAAACAGCTATACCGCCGGCGATACCGTGACCCTTACCGTGTTTCGTTCCGGGGAGTACCTCACCCTCACCATGACCTTTGATGAGCAGGACAACCAGACTGCCCAGGGCAGTCAGAGCCAGCAGGGGAATCAGGGACAGGGGCAGCTCCCCAATCAGGGAGGTCAGAGCGGCACCCAGGACCCTGAGCCCAGCCAGAGCAGCATGGTCATTGACCCCTGGAGCTATTTCTTTGGCGGCCGGGGCTGGTAAGCTCCACGCGATAGAACACACAGCGCAAACAGGCCCCCGGAGTTGTACTCCGGGGGCCTGTTTGCGCCAATACTTCGCCCCACCCGGGCAGGTGCGCCGGGATGGGGCGAAGCTGCGGCTGGGATGGGGAGGCTCAGCGCTCCCACTTGTCCATAAGGGCACGAATCTGGTCGGCGAATTTCCCCAGATCCTTGTTGGAGCCGCCCTTGTTGCGGGCGATGACCTCCAGCAGCTGCCGTCCTGCCTCCTCCAGACGGCGGTAGGCAGGGGAGAGGGCGGGATCGCCCTTGTGGGGGACAGCGGGAGGCGTGCCCGCCTGCACCACCTGTTGGGCCAGCAGGTCGTACACCTCGCCGGGGTCGGGGGCGTGGGCGGAGAAGCCCCGCTCCTGGAGGGTTTTGGCGTACACCTGGGTGACCTCCTGCTCGCCGTGCACCACAAACACATGGCGGGGCTTGGGGGTATAAGCGTCCATCCAGGCCAGCAAACCGTCCCGGTCGGCATGGGAGGACAGGCCGTGGAAGTTGACGATGCTGGCCCGCACGGCGATGTCCTCGCCAAACAGCTTCACCCGCTCCACACCGCTGAGCAGGCGGCGGCCCAGCGAGCCCTCCGCCTGGTAGCCCACGAATACCACCGCACACTCCGGACGCCAGAGGTTGTGCTTGAGGTGGTGGCGGATGCGCCCGGCGTCACACATCCCCGATGCGGAGATGATGACCTTCGGGGTGGGGTCAAAGTTGAGCGCCCGGGACTCGTCGCTGCTCTCGGTGATGCACAGGCCGGGGAAGAGGAAGAGCGCACCGTCCTTCAGCTCCTCAATGGCCTCCTCGTCCAGATAGCCGTGCAAATCCCCGGAGAAAATGCGGGTGGCCTCCGCCGCCAGGGGGGAGTCCACATAGACGGGGAAGTTGGGCGCACTTTTCACCATGCCGGATTCCTTGATTTCCCGGATGAAATAGAGCAGCTCCTGGGTGCGCCCCACGGCAAAGGAGGGGATAATCACATTGCCGCCCTTGCCCAGGGTGCGGTCGATGATGGCGGCCAGGTCTGCGGTATAGTCGGGATTTTCCTCCACATCGTGGAGCCGGTCGCCGTAGGTGCTCTCGGTGAGCACAAAATCCGCCTCGTGGATGAACTGGGGGTCGCGGAGGATGGGCTGCTCCTTGTTGCCGATGTCGCCGGAGAACACCACCTTGCGGGTCTGATCTGCCTCGGTAAGCCACACCTCGGCGCAGGCAGAGCCAAGCAGGTGGCCTGCATCCACAAAGCGCAGGCGCACCCCGTCGGTGATGGGCACCTCCTGCTCATATTCAAGGGGGACCACATGGCGCATGGTTTTTTCCACATCTGCCAGGGTATAGAGGGGTTCCACCGGCTCCCGGCCAGCCCGCTTGCCCTTCTGGTTTTCCCAGTTGGCCTCGCTCTCCTGGATATGGGCGGAGTCCCGGAGCATAATGGAGAGCAGCTGGGCGGTGAGGCGGGTGCAGTAGATATTCCCGCCAAAGCCCTGCTTGACCAGCAGGGGAAGGCGGCCGGAGTGGTCGATGTGGGCGTGGGTGACAATCACATCGTCGATGTCGCCGGGGCGGAAGGGCAGGGTGGCGTTGTCCACCTCGTCTTGACCCTGCTGCAGTCCGCAGTCCACAAGCAGGCGCTTGTTTCCGCACTGGATGGCATGACAGCTGCCAGTGACCGCCCGGGCGGCGCCGTAGAATGTCAGTTTCATAAACGTCCTCCTGTCAGCCTGTGGGCAAGTGCTTGCGCACACAGGGGTGTTGTTTCATGTGGAAGGCATTGGGAAGAGGTGATGGGAAACATACCCGCCATGCAGGGCGTGGCGGGTATGAAGGCGTGTGTATATGCTTGTGCTCAGAAGTATTTCTTCACACCCTCGCTGGCATTGGCGGCGTCCTCGCTGATGGACACCGTGTACTTAATGCCGCACTTCTGGGAAAAGGCCTCCAGCCAGTCCAGGAAGGGCTCCACATCCTGATTGCCCACAGTGGGCACCAGCTTGTTCAGGCTCTCGATGAACACGTGGGTGATGTCGTAATTGCTGGCGTACAGGCCGTAGAGGAAGCCGCGCAGGGCGTCATAGTTGGGAATGTCATACTCAGAGGTATCCACCAGGCGGATTTTGTGGCTGATGTCCAGGTTCAGCTTGGAGTCATGGGCGATGGCAACCACATTTCCGTGCTCGCTTTCCACTGCGGTGTTGATCAGATCAATCATCTGCTTGGTCTTGCCGGTACCCTTTTGGCCCATAATCACCTTGACCATAACGATCACTCCTTTATATATGACTGGGGGAGGCCCCCTTTGCTTGTCCTTATCTTACCATTTATGCGGAGGGATTGCAAGAGATATATGCGATTTTTCTAAAAAAGTTGCCGGCGTGGGAAAATGGGTTTGGCGCATCGCACAAACACGGGGTAGTCAGCCCACGCCCAGCGCATAGTGGGCGGCCAGCTGACCCTGGCCCACCGCCTTTGCCAGCTGGAGGGGCTGGCCGGTGCAGTCTCCGGCGGCGTAAATGCCGGGGAGGTTGGTGGCCATGCGGTGGTCCACCTTGATGTATCCGTCCTCCAGCTCCAGACCGGGGGCCAGCTGGGCAGGGGCGATGGAGGCGCGCAGGAGAAACACCGCCTG
>CALXDR010000005.1 GCA_944387115.1 uncultured Oscillospiraceae bacterium | reverse complement strand
CAGCGGCCCTTGCTGCCTGCGGGCAGAGCGGAGGACAGGGCAGCGTGGTGCTGCCCACCCCCGGCGCTGACGCCAAGGCGCAGAGAAGGCCGCCATTTTGTCCCACGGCGGCTGGGGCAGCTTTACCACCGAGCCCCTGGCGGAGGATGACGGCTCCTACACCTTCCTGATGGCTGGAGGCCGCGGCGGCGTCACCCGCAACATCGGGCGAGGGGGCGGCGAGCACGCCAAGTGGACCAACCAGATTCAGGCTGTGGCTGAGAGCTGCTTCTACGGCATTCCCGCCATGATTTCCATTGACCCGGCCAAAATTTCCGGCCTGGTGGAAACCACTGCGCTGGCCTCCACCATGGACCCCGAGCTGGCCGCTAAGATTGGTCAGGAGACCGCCAAGCAGTACCGTGCAGCTGGTGTGACCGCCCTGCTCGGCCCTCAGATTGACATCGCCGGGGCCTCTATGAGCCGTGCCGGCGGCACCTATGGCGAGGACCCCCAGCTCACCGTGGACATCGCCACCGCCTATGTCAACGCCATGCAGTCCACCTATGACGACAGCGGCAACGACCTGGGCTGGGGCGAGGACTCTGTGTTCTGCTTCACCAAGCACTTTGTGGGCGCAGGCGCCACGGAGGCCGGCCGTGACGACCACCACTACACTGCCCGCTACACGGTGTTCCCCGGCGGGAATCTGGGGGCGCATCTGGCTCCCTTCTTTGACGGCGTGCTCAATCTGCCCGGAAGGACGGAGTCTGCCGGTATCATGACCCAGTACTCTGTCAACGTGGACGGCGAGGGCAAGCCTCTGGGCGGCGAGGAGCTGTCGGGTGCGTACAATGCCTATACCTACGGCATGCTGGACGCTGTGGGCTATGACAGCCTCACCATCACCGACTGGGGCGTGTATGACTTTGCCGGTATCTGGGGCGCTGAGGATATGGCGGACGCCGCCGAGCGCATCGCCTTCAGCTGGGAGCGGGGCGCAGAGCTGCTGGGCGGCTTTGGCACCATGGAGAGCGTGAGCGCCGCTTACGAGAAGCTGGTGGAGCGCAACGGCGAGGAGAAGGCTGAGGAAATCATCGACCATGCCGCCTCCAACTTCATCACGGTCATGCTGGATTTGAATATGTTCGACCAGCCCTACAACGACTCTGCATATGCCGACAGCGTGATTACCACCGGCGGCAGCAGTGAGTTTGCCCTGGAGGGTCAGCGGGACTCCGTTGTCATGCTCAAGAATGACGGCACCATTGCGGAGAACGGCGCTGGCTCCGGCAAGCCCACCGTGTACATCCCCTATGTGTACAACACCGGGTTCAGCGTCAGCTGGATGGGCGGCGTCAACCAGGGCACGCCCTCCTGGACGCCCGGCATGGACCTGGAGGTGATGGGCAAGTACTTCAACGTGGTCACCGACACACTGGGCGATCCCACCGGGGAGAAGGATGAGGACGGCAATGCCGCCTACACCGAGAAGGACCTGGTGCGTGCCTCCGCCGAGGAAATTGCCAAGTGCGACTACATCCTCGTGGGCATGAGCAATCCCTACAGCGCCTCCTACACCGATCCCTATGTGAACGCCTTCGGCTACATGGAGGCCTACCAGAACGGCACGCTCTACCCCGATGACATCTACTGGTATCCCGTTTCCATGCAGTACGGTGCGTACACCGCCGACACCGCCCGTCAGCCCTCCATCTCCGGCGTGATGATTGACGGTGAGAAGCAGGATCGCTCCTACAAGGGCAACACCGCCCCTGAGGCTGCCAACTACGGCAATCTGGAGGCTTTGCAGTACGCCGATTCTGTGGCCGGTGACATTCCCGTCATCGTGTCCATGAAGATGGACCGTGGCATGGTCTGGTCCGAGGTTGAGCCTCTGGCAGATGTGATTCTGGGCTGCTACAGCACCCAGTACAACGATGTGGTGGCGGAGATTATCCTGGGCAAGACCGAGCCCAACGGCCTGCTGGTGTTCCAGCAGCCCAAGGAGATGGCTGCCGTGGAGGCGCAGCAGGAGGATGTGCCCCGTGATTTGGAGTGCTATGTGGACGCCAACGGCAACACCTATGACTTTGCCTTTGGCATGAACTGGTCCGGCGTCATTGACGACGAGCGTGTAGAGAAGTACTCTGCCGCCCCCCTGACCGGGTGCGAGCACTTTGACCTGGAGGCCTACAACGCCGCCTACGGCAAGTAAGCCCCGCCGCCCTGCAACGGGTAAATACACACCCCCGGCAAAGCGCCAGCTTTGCCGGGGGTGTTCTCCTGTAAAAAAGCGCCGTCCTCTCCGGTGCACGGGGCAGTGCTGCGGGGGCAGTGCTGTCAGGGGGCGGGCTCCACCCCCACCACCTGCACCCGGTTGTCCTGTACCCTAAAGCGCACCTCCAACCCCGCAAAGCCAAAGCCGTACACCCGGTTGGGGTCGTCCTGATAGGCGGGACGGGGGTCTTGGGCCAGCACGCCCCGGAGTGCCTCCCGCCGGTCAGGGGGGACACGCTGGAGGAGCGCAGGGGGGAAGTCCACGGGGAGCAGATAATTTTGCCCCGGTGCGGTGAAGCTCTGGGTGGCCTCCGGGCGGCAGTCGGAGTAGGGGACATAGGGCTTGATGTCCAAAATGGGGGTGCCGTCCATCAAGTCCGCCCCTGCCACCACCAAAAGGGGGCCGTGGGGAGAGGCGGGGATGACCTCCACCAGCTCCACACAGGACAGGCCGATGGGGTTGGGGCGGAAGGGGGAGCGGGTGGCGAACACCCCCAGGCGGTTGTTCCCCCCCAGACGGGGCGGGCGCACAGTGGGGGACCAGCGGCCCTTGTTCTCGGAAAACTCCCACAGCAGCCACAGGTGGGAGAATTCCTCAATGCCACGCAGGGCCTGGGGGTCTCGCAGCTGAGGGGTAAAGACGACGGTGGCGCGCAGCTGCTCCACCAGCCCCGCCTGGCGGGGGATGCCGAATTTACTGGAAAAGTCGGAGCGAATATGGGCGATGGGTGTCATGAAAAGCCCTCCTTTTGCAACAGTATCCGCCATAGGGGCGGCGTTGTCAACAGGGTAGGGGGATTTTGTTGTGCGGGGGCTTTCCAAACACAGGGGAACCTGGTATAATTCCAGAGTATAGAAACTACTTATCCCGGCTGGTCTTTGGAGCGGGCAGGCTGCGCCCTGCGGGGGCTTTGGGCGGCCTGGCCTTTGCCGGAGCAGAGCGGGGGATGGGGCGCACAGGCGCCGCCCTCTGGGGCACAGGCGGGAACATGACAGCGCGGGGATAGAAGTCTGTTTTGCTTTTGATATGGGGTGAAACGGACTTTTTGCCTGGTTGAAAGGGAGGAAGAATGCGGTGGAAGCGTTGAAAGCGCGCATGAGAGCGTATTGGGGAGCACGGTCGGACAGCTTTGCCCGCCAGCGGCTGGAGGAGTGGGAAGGGGAAAAGCACCGGCTTTGGCTGGCGGAGCTGAACCGTCATATCCCCGCCGGAGGCGGGTGGGACATCCTGGATTTGGGGACGGGGACGGGGTTTCTCGCCTTTCTCCTGGCCTCCCAGGGGCATCGGGTGGTGGGGATAGACCTCACACCCCAGATGATTGAACAGGCCGGGCGCACCGCCCAGGCGCTGGGGCTGAGCGCCAGTTTTGCGGTGATGGACGCCGAGCAGGCGCAGTTTGCCCCTTGCAGCTTTGATGCGCTGGTCACCCGCAACCTCACCTGGGCGCTGCCCAACCTGCCCCAGGCCTATAGGGCCTGGGGCAGGCTGCTGCGGCCGGGCGGGGTATTGCTCAATTTTGACGGGGATTACTGCCGGGAGAAAACCGGCCCCAGGGCGGGGGAATATGCCCACCGGGACCTCACCCCTGATATGGTGGCCGAGTATGAGGGGATGAAGGGGGAGCTGCGCTGCCGTCAGCAGCCCCGGCCCCAGTGGGATGTAGAATTGCTCCAGCAGGCTGGTTTTTCTGCGGTACAGGTGGATGAGCAGCTGGGACAGCGCATTTATACCAGGGTGGATGGACTGTACAACCCCACCCCCATGTTTGCCATTGCGGCGTACAGGCAGGGAGGAGTGTGAGCGGGATGAAACAGGAGTTTGCCGCCCTCAACCGGGCCTATTGGGGAAAACGGGCAGAGGGATATTCCAAGGTCAATCAGGAGGAGCTGGCCACAGGGCAAAGGCGGGTGTGGGGGCAGGAGTTGGCCCAGGCCATTGCCCGGCAGTGGCCCGGGCGGCCTGCGCAGGAGATCTGTGTGCTGGATGTGGGGACAGGTCCGGGTTTTTTTGCTATTGTGCTGGCAGAGCTGGGCTATCGGGTGACGGCGGTGGACGCCACGCCCGAGATGCTGGCCCAGGCCAAGGGCAATGCCGGGCCGCTGGCGTCCCGCATTCGCTTTGTGTCCATGGATGCCCAGGCCCTCGCCTTTGACGAGGGGGTGTTTGACGTGGTGGTTTCCCGCAATGTGACCTGGAACCTGCACCGCCCGGAGCGGGCCTACGGGGAGTGGGTGCGGGTGCTGCGCCCCGGCGGACTGCTGCTCAACTTTGATGCCAACTGGTACCGCTACCTCTTTGATGACCAGGCGCAGGCGGCGCACCGCCGGGACCGGGAAAATGTGACCCTGGAGGGGGTGGAGGACGATACGGCGGGCACCGATGTAACGGCCATGGAGGCCATTGCCCGGCGTGCCCCGCTCTCGTCCCAGCTGCGCCCTGAATGGGATGAGCAGGTGCTCAGCGCCCTGGGTATGGGTGTGGAGATAGACTGCCAGGCATGGCGGCGGCTTTGGACCCGGTGCGAGCGGGTGAACAACGCCTCCACCCCCATGTTTCGTGTGATGGGGGTCAAACAGCGTTGAGGGGAACGGGGCGGTGACGGGGGGCTGCTCCATCTGCCGCCCCCTTTTGCCGCCGGTGGTGCAGACTGGCGCATGGCGGGGGGCTGCATAAGCAGTCCAGGTGGGGGCTGGCTGCGCCCGGAGCAGGGGAAATGGCCCCACTGGGCAGGGACTTTCCCTCTGGTAAGTGATGTACAGTGCCCCTAGAAACGTGCAAGCAATTTGCATGAATGTTTGGGGGAAACGGAGAAGATTCCACATTTAGGTCGAAAAGTGTCGCACGGTACTAGACAGAACGGGAGGGGTATATTATAATTTGTACCGGCATCCTCATGATGCCAAAAAAGGAAACGAAGTTGAGGAGGAAGTATATGAAGCGTTTTGTTGCGATGATGATGGCCCTCATGATGGGTCTGTCCCTGTTTGGGTGTGATACGGCTGGAGGCAATGGCGGCGACGGCAGCTACAAGCTGGGCGACAAGGTGAGCACCATGTTCTTTGAGTTCAGTGTAGACTCCGCCCAGTGGGTGGATGAGGTCAACGGCTACACCGCCAGCGAGGGCAAGGTGCTGCTGGAGACGAAGATCACCATGAAGAATATCACCGGCAGCGCCATTCCCATGGGTATTTACGACTTCCAGGCCCAGTGGGGGGACGATGAGAACGACGAGGCCTTTACCTACCAGTCTGAGGATATCACCGGCGAGGACATTATCCCCCTGGAGTTCACCCTGGAGGCCGGCGAAAGCGCCACCTATCGGGTGATTTTCGAGGTGCCCGCCGGTTCTACCCAGCTGTCCATCTCCACCCTGGACTACTACACCGACGAGAATGGCGACGATGCGGAGGGCGATGTGTACTTCGTCTACTTCCAGCTGGAGGCCAAGTCCTAAGTTCATATTGTGCACAAAGTGATAACGGGCGCCCTGTAAGGGCGCCCGTTATGTGTTCTATCTGCATCTGTGGCGTATGCCCTGCTGCCATACAGCAAGCCCTGGACGGGGTCCCCCGTCCAGGGCTTTTATGCTGCGTTATGACTGGGGCGCATCCCGGTGCATCAGGTGCCGGTTTTTGAAGATGACCGTCAGGCGCATGAGCAGGACGAACAGCTCTGCGCAGGAGGTGAGGGCGCACAGGGTGACCAGGGTGACCGAGCCGGTGAGGTACAAAATGCCCATGCCCACCAGGTAGAGCACGGTGCTCAAAATGGAGGACAGGTTGACCACATGGGACAGGCCCATAGCCCCCAGGGTGGGATAGCCCAGCAGATAGTTGGGGAAGGTGAAGGCCGCCACAGGCAGGAGGATACGCAGCGGGGTGACCACCTGAGCCCCTTCCTCACCCAGCCAGATGACCAGCAGATAGGGGGCCAGCACATACACCAGGGCGCAGCCCAGGAGGATGACCGGGTAGATAAAAAGCATCGCCTTTTTGATGATGCGGAAGTCCCGGTGGTTCATCATGTGGGGGTAGAGGCTGTCCGAAATGGGGGACATGGCGCTTTTTGCGGCGGTGATGATTTTATCCGCATTGGTGTACACCCCGGCGGCGGTGGGGCCGAGGGTGGTTTTGAGGATGATGCCGTTGGTGTTGCTGTTCACCGCAGTGACCACCTGGGAGACGAAGAACTGAAAGGAATTGCGAATCTTCAGCCAGACGTCCCGGGGAGAGATGGGGGAAAAGTGAACCCCCACCTTGGTAAACAGGTGCCAGTATACATACACGATGGCCCCCACATTGCCCAGGGCGATGAACAGCGGCACCATGTAGTAGTCTCCGGGCTGGCGGATGAAGAGAAAGACCATGACGGTGGCAAACACCCGCAGAGAGACGGCCCGGATGGTGATGGTGGACATCTGCTCCAGCCCCCGGTAGATGAAGTCGGGCAGCAGGGAGTTGAGGGAGGTGCCCAGCAGGAAGAGCACATAGGTGAGCAGCTCCTTCCCATCTGCCAGGGTGGGGCGGATAAACAGGAAGAGAATCCCGTAGGATATCAGGATGAACAGCATCCGGGCGGCGATGACCGAGCTGAGAATATGGGACACGGCCCGCTTATCGTGGCGCACACGGGAGACCTCGCCGGTGGCGGAGAGGAGAAAGCCGAAGTCGATGAAATACTGAAAGAAATTGGTGATGTATTGTGCGGTGCCCAGGGTGCCCAGCATGGCCATGCCCAGTACCCGGGCTTGATACCCCTGGGTGAGAAAGGACAAAAAGATGCTGGAAAACTGGAGAATGTACAGCATCACCGTGTTTTCCAGGAGGCTGCTGTGCTCATTCTCACGCCATTTCTGAAGTAGATTCATGGTGTCACCTCGCCGATCCCATGAGCTGGAAGAGCAATTTGGTCAGGGAATACAGGCGCCATTCCACCAACTTCAGCACCAGCTGCCGCTTGCGGGGGAGTTGTGTCTTTCGATAGGGATTGTCCCGGTAGTGGGGGAAGTTTTGGTTGATATACGCCGCAAATTCCCGCAAAACCGGGTGTTTGGGGTTTTCACGCAGCACCCGCACCGAGGCGGTGAGGTACACGTGGTCAAGGGCCAAAAACTCCAGCTCATCCCGGTACAGCTCCAGCAGGCCCTGCTGGGCAAACCAGCTGCGCAAATCCTCCAGGGCGGCAATGATCTCCCGGTTGCGCTCCAGATTGGAGTTGCGCATGGTAGAGCCGTCACGGAGCAGATAGTTGTAGCCAATCTCGTCAATGACCACGATGCGCCTGGCCTTGGCGATGATTTTTGGGGTGGTGCGCAAATCCTCATACCACACACGGGGGGGATAGGCCAGCCCGGTGTCCAGAAAGAAGCTGCGCCGGTACAGCTTGTTCCAGGGGGAGGGGGTGGAGAGGAGGAGGAATTTATCCCTCTGGGGGTCCAGCGGCCGGTCTGTGGGCAGAGCCTCCCGGAAGATGCTCACCTCACGGCCAGACTCGTCCACCGTGCGCAGCTGAAACACGACGATGTCCGCCTGGCTGCGCACGCCTGCCTCCAGGGTTTTCTCCAGCAGCTGGGGCTCAATCCAGTCGTCGCTGTCCACCAGGAGCAGCCAGTCCCCGCTGGCGGCCTGGATGCCGCTGTTCCGGGCCACGCCCTGCCCCTGGTTCTCCTGGTGGATGACCCGGATGCGGGCGTCTGTCTGGGCGAAGCGGTCGCACATGGCCCCGCAGCGGTCGGGGGAGCCGTCGTCCACTAAAATCAGCTCAAAGTCTGCTTCGGTTTGGGCCAGGATGGATTGGACGCATTTCTCCAAGTAGTCCTCTACCTTGTAGACCGGTACGATGATACTGGCTTTTGGCATGGTGTTCTCTCCTGTCAATGTGGGGCGTGGCCCTGTGTTGGGTTTCGTCGCATTATTATACACACCCGGGGAGGGTTTTGCAAGCCGGGCCTTACCCTGCGGGGGATTACCCGGCCTGGCCTTTGAGCTGGAAGAGCAGCCTGGTCAGGGCATAGAGGCGGCGCTCCACCAGGGCCAGCGCCAGCTGCTGGCTGCGGGACAGCTGTGTTTTGCGGTAGGGGTTGGCGGAATAGGCGGGGAAGGTATCCTGCATATATGCGGCAAACTGCTTGAGCAGGGGGTGGCTGGGATCGGCACGCAGCACCCGCACCGAGGAGGTGAGGTAGACATGGTAGAGGGCGAGGAACTCCAGCTCATTGTGGTATTCCTCCATCAGACCCTCCTGCCGGAACCAGGCCAGCAAATCCTCCAGCGCCTGGATAATCTCCACGTTGCGCCCCAGATTGGCATTTCTCATAATAGAGCCCTGGCGGCGGAGATAGTTATAGCCCACATAGTCGATGGCCGTGACACGCTTGGCTTTGGCCATGAGCTTGGGCGTGGTGCGCAAATCCTCGTACCACACCCGGCTGGGATAGGCCAGCCCGGTGCCCAGAAAGAAGCTGCGCCGGTACAGTTTATTGCAGGAGGAGGGGGCGCAGAGGAGAAGTTCTTTGTGGGTTTTTGGGTCTAAAGCCTGATTTTGTGGGATGTTTTCTGAGAAAACACCGTATGTTTTGCCGCAATCGTCCACAGAGCGAAAGGCGAACAGGACGATGTCCGCCTCCTCACGGACGCCTGCCTCCAGGGCTTTCTCCAGCAGCTGGGGCTCAATCCAGTCGTCGCTGTCCACCAGGAGCAGCCAGTCCCCGCTGGCGGCCTGGATGCCGGTGTTTCGGGCTGCGCCCAGGCCCTGGTTCTCCTGGTGGATGACCCGGATGCGGGCGTCTGTCTGGGCGAGGCGGTCGCACATGGCCCCGCAGTTGTCGGGGGAGCCGTCGTCCACGAAAATCAGCTCAAAGTCTGCTTCGGTTTGGGCCAGGATGGATTGGACGCATTGCTCCAGGTAGTCCTCCACCTGATAGACTGGCACGATGATACTGGCTTTTGGCATGGTATTCTCTCCTGTCAATGTGGGGCGTAGCCCTGTGTTCGGTCTGACTGCCATTATACACACCTGAAAAGGGGTTTGCAAGCTGGGGCGGAGGGTGTGCGGGGGGCTATGTCTGAGGGGACAGCTGGGTGCCGTCGCTGGTGAAGGTGATGGTGCCGTCGCTGGTGAGGAGCACCTGCGCCCCCAGGTTTGCCAGCATCTCCACCACTTTTGCGCTGGGCATTTGGGATGGTGAGCAGGTGATGACGGCGTAGGTCGGGGAGACGGCCTGGAAGAACTGCTCCAGATTGTCCTCCTTCTTGCCGTGGTGGGGGACCTTGAGCAAGTCGTGCTCCAGGGGGAAGGGGGCGTCCTCCAGCAGCTCTTGCAGGCGCGCCTGCTGGCTGTCCCCGGCAAAGAGCATCCTGGTCGCCCCAAAGGTGAGGCTGAGCACCAGGGAAAAGTCGTTGTCCTCCTCCTCATAAACGCTCTGGCGGGGTGGGTCCACCACGATGTGGGCCCCGCCCAGCGTCAGCTGTGTGACCTGGGTGACCACGGTAGGGGTCAGCCCAGCCCGCTCCATAGCGTCCTGGTATTGCAGGGTCTGCTTGCTGTCTGAGGTATAGTTTGGCTGGAGCACCTGGCCCACCGCCAGGCTGTCCAACACCAGGTCGGCGCCCCCCACATGGTCTTTGTCAAAGTGGGTGAGCACCAGATAGTCCAGCCGCTCAATCTGATTTTGGGCGCAGTAGTCCAAAATCACATCGGCGGTGTCGTGATAGCCAGTATCAATGAGCATGGTGGCCCCGCCGCACGCAATCAGGATGGCGTCCCCCTTGCCCACGTCAAAAAACGTCACTTCCAGGGGGGCGGCGGCTTGCTGGGGAGATTGGCAGGCGCTCAGGGAGAGCAGAAGCGCCAAGGCGAGCAGGGCTGCGGCGGCACGGCGGAACATGGGCATGGCGGAAACCTCCTTGTATGGTCTGGGGACGGTCTGGGGGCGGGCAATCCGCCCGGTTATCCCCCAGCTGCGGATTGGGCAGCTGGGGACGCTTGATTTTATCATACACATTGCAGGGGGAAAAAACAACTGCTTTTCCCGGGGGCGAACCTGCGGGACGCGCCCCGGATTGTGCCCGGGGGCTGGGGGCATACAAACCGTCTGGTTAGTGTTTTGGGAACATTTTTGGTTAAAAAATTATCATATTTCATGAAAATGTGAAAAGATTCACAAGTTTCTAAAAAAGTAAGTATTGACGCAGGCGCGGAACGGAGGATATAATGGGAGCACGATTCCGGCAAAAAATGACGGTTGGACGACGGGAGGGGTTTTATGAGCCGATTGAAAATTGCCATTGAAAATCGGGCTGTTCAGACGGTGGAGCGGCTGTACAAGGACCTGGAGCGGCGCATCGTAGCCAGTCCTCCGGGGCTGTGCCCGGTGGATTTGGCCCTCAGCTTCCTGCGGCTGTGCCACGCCCAGACCTGCGGGAAATGCGTGCCCTGCCGCATTGGGCTGGGGCAGCTGGCAGAGTACCTGGAGGATGTGCTGGAGGGGCGTGCCACCATGGACACCCTGGGGGAGATTGAGCGGCTGGCAAACGACATTGAGACCACCGCCGACTGCGCCATTGGCATTGAGGCGGCGCAGATGGTGGCCCGGGGGCTGGAGGGGTTCCGGGAGGAGTACATTGCCCACATCACCACGGGCAACTGCACCTATCACATCAACCATCCCGTGCCCTGCGTGGCGCTGTGCCCTGCCGGGGTGGACATTCCCGGTTATATCGCCCTCATCCGGGCGGGGCGGTGTGCCGATGCGGTGCGCCTCATCCGCAAGGATAACCCATTCCCCACCGCCTGCGGCCTCATCTGCGAGCACCCCTGCGAGGCCCGCTGCCGGCGCAATATGCTGGATGCGGCGGTGAACATCCGGGGCCTGAAGCGGTATGCGGTGGATAACGCCGGGGTGGTGCCCGCCCCCGTGTGCGGCCCGTCCACGGGCAAGCGGGTGGCCATTGTGGGCGGCGGCCCCAGCGGGCTGAGCGCCGCCTATTACCTCCAGCTGATGGGGCACAGCTGCACAGTGTTTGAGATGCGGCCGAGGCTGGGCGGTATGCTGCGCTACGGCATTCCCAGCTACCGCTTCCCCCGTGAGCGGCTGCAGGAGGATTTGGACTGCATCCTGTCCACCGGCGTAGAGGTGCGCTTCAATACCAAAATCGGTGCGGACATCACCATTGACCAGCTGCGGCAGGAGTATGATGCGGTGTATGTCTCCATCGGTGCCCAGACCGACAAGAAGGTGGGCATTGACGGCGAGGAGAGCCGGAATGTCTATTCCGCCGTGGATTTGCTGGGCTCCATCGGCTGCGAGACGCCCCCGGACTTCACCGGCAAGCGGGTGGTGGTCATCGGCGGAGGCAATGTGGCCATGGACTGTGTGCGCTCCTCCCTCCGCCTGGGCGCCAGCGAGGCGAAGATTGTCTATCGCCGCCGAAAGGTGGACATGACCGCCCTGGCAGAGGAGGTAGACGGCGCTCTGGAGGAGGGGTGCCAGCTGTTGGAGCTGCACGCCCCCGTGCGCATTGAGGCGGATGAGGATGGGTGCGCCGCTGCGCTGTGGGCGCAGCCGCAGATCATTGGCGCCATTGACGCCTGGGGACGGGCCAGAGTGACCCCCGCCAACCGGGAGCCGGTGCGGGTGGAGGCAGACGTGGTGATTGTGGCCATTGGACAGGGGATTGAGACCCGCCACTTCGAGGAAGCGGGCATCTCCGTCAAGCGGGGCAACATTGCCGCGTTGCCCGACGGCATGGTGTCCGACCTGCCGGGGGTATTTGCCGGAGGGGACTGCGTCACCGGGCCGGCCACTGTTATCCGGGCCATTGCCGCGGGAAAGGTGGCGGCGGCGAACATCGACAACTATCTGGGCTTTAACCACCTGATTTCGGTGGATGTGGACATCCCGGCTGCGGATTACGAGGATAAGCCCCACTGCGCCAGGGTGAACCTCAGCCAGATTCCCGCCGCCCAGCGGCGCACCAGCTTTGCGCCGCTGGAGTGCGGCATGACCCAGCAGGAGGCGGCCCAGGAGTGCGGGCGCTGCCTGCGCTGCGACCACTATGGCTATGGAATTTTCAAAGGAGGCAGAGCGGCGATATGGTAACGGTAACGATTGACGGCATTCAGGTCACTGTGGCCGAGCAGGCTACCATTATGGAGGCCGCCGAGTCTGTGGGCGTGCGCATCCCCCGGCTGTGCTTTCTCAAGGGCATCAACGAGATTTCCGCCTGCCGGGTGTGTCTGGTGGAGATTGAGGGGCGCAAACGCCTGATGACCGCCTGCAACAACACGGTGGAGCCGGGGATGGTCATCCACACCAACTCGCCCCGGGTACGCCGGGCCCGGCGCACCAATGTGCAGCTGATTCTCTCCCAGCACGACTGCCGGTGTGCGGTGTGTGTGCGCAGCGGGAACTGTGCCCTCCAGACCCTGTCCAACGACCTGGGGTGCATTGGAAATCCCTACAAGGACCACATTGAGCGCACCCCCTGGGACGAAAGCTTTGGGCTGATTCGGGACAATGCCAAGTGCATCAAGTGTATGCGCTGCATTCAGATTTGCGACAAGGTGCAGACCTTGAACGTGTGGGACGTGTGCAACACCGGCAGCCGCACCACGGTGAATGTGGCCAACGGGCGGAGCATTCACCAGGCCCACTGCTCCCTGTGCGGGCAGTGCATCACCCACTGTCCCGTGGGGGCTCTGCGGGAGCGGGACGACACAGATAAGGTGCTTGCCGCCCTCCACGACCCCGACGTCATCACGGTGGTGCAGGTGGCCCCTGCGGTGCGTGCCGCCTGGGGGGAGCGCTTTGGTCTGGAGCCGGGTGTGGCAAATGAGAAGCGTCTGGCTGCGATTTTGCGCCATATGGGGTTCAACTACGTATTCGACACCAATTTCGGCGCAGATTTGACCATTATGGAGGAGAGCGCCGAGTTCGTCCATCGCCTCACCCACCCCGGGGAAGCGCCCATGCCCATGTTCACCAGCTGCTGCCCTGGCTGGATGCGCTTTGCCAAAAGCGAGTATCCCGAGCTGCTCCCGCACATCTCCACCTGCAAGTCTCCTCAGCAGATGTTTGGGGCGGTGACCAAGTCCTATTTTGCCCAAAAGCTGGGGGTGGAGCCCCGGCGGATTTGCTGTGTGTCCATCATGCCGTGCACCGCCAAAAAGGCGGAGGTCACCCTGCCTGGCATGGACAGCGCCGGGGCAGGACAGGATGTGGACTTTGCCCTGACCACCCGGGAGCTGGAGCGGATGATTCGGGCCGAGGCCATCCAGCCCCACCGTATGCCCGAAGGGGAGTTTGATATGCCCCTGGGCGAGTATACCGGCGCAGGGGTGATTTTCGGCGCCACCGGCGGCGTGATGGAGGCGGCGCTGCGCACGGCCTACAAGATGGTCACCGGGAAGAACCCTGACCCCGATGTGTTTTACAAAGTGCGGGGGATGCAGCCGTGGAAGGAGGCCCAGTTCAACGTGGGCGGCACCGTGGTGCGCACGGCGGTGGTACACGGCCTGGGCAACACCCGCACCCTCATTGAGGCCATGAAGCGGGGCGAGGCGGAGTATGACTTCGTAGAGGTCATGGCCTGTCCGGGCGGATGCGTGGGCGGGGGCGGCCAGCCCATCCATGACGGGGAGGAGTATGCCCAGCGCCGTGCCCCGGTGCTCTACCAGCTGGACCGGGAAAAGCCGGTTCGCTTCAGCCATGACAATGCCCAGATTGTCCGCCTGTATGAGGAGTTTTTGGGGCAGCCGGGGTCTGCGCTGGCCCATGAACTGCTCCATGTAGACCACCAGGCCCAGGGGTAAAAATCGGATGCTTATACGCCTGTATGGACAGCGGCGGCGCAGAGTGCCTGCGCCGCCGCTGTTTGCGGTTGGGGGAGTGGGGTGTGACAATTCCGAAGGAATCGAACCCTGTTTTCCCTGTATTCTCTCAAAAAGTCCTTGTACTTTTTTGAAATGGCTCAGCGCTTTTTAGATGTCACGCCTCACAACCCGCCGCTGTCCCTCGGCTTCCTTGCGACTCAGGGCAAACCCGGCCGGGCGTTGCCCGCCCTGGGCTTCGCCCTTCGCTCCAGTCCATCCGAGGGGCGGCGGGGTTCGGACGCTTCGGCTCTTCCCTACGACTCGGAACAAATTCGGTCGGGCTTTGCCCGCCCTGGAATTTATTCCTCGCTCCAGTCCAACCGGGCTGCTCCGGGGGCTACGCGCTTCTTTCTGAGAAGCATAGACTTTTCCCTGCGGCTATGCTATAATTCATCTGATATAGATGAAGGCATAGGAGGAAAGACTGCGATGCGGGTAGATGTCCTGGGCGTGGGTTTTGACAATGTGACCATGGATGAGGCGGTGGAGCGTGCCGTCTCCATGATGGAGGAGGAGGGGCCCCACCTGGTGGTCACGCCCAATCCTGAGATGATTCAGCAGGCAGAGCGGGATCCGGAGTTTGCGGAGATTCTGGCCCAGGCGGATTTGGCCATCCCCGACGGGGTGGGGGTCATTTACGCCGCCAAGCTGCTGGGCACCCCCCTCAAGGGCCGGGTGCCCGGGGTGGATTTGGCCACACGCCTGATGGAGCGCATGGCTCAGTCGGGCAAGCGGCTCTATCTGCTGGGGGCCAAGCCCGGCGTGGCGGAGATGGCGGCGGTGAACCTGTCCGCCGCCCACCCCGGTCTGGTGGTGTGCGGCACCCACGACGGATACTTCCAGGAGGACGACCCCTCAGTTGTGGAGGACATCCGCAAGTGCCGGGCCGATGTGGTGTTTGTGTGCCTGGGCGCATTCAAGCAGGAGCGGTGGGCCGCTGTACACGGCAAGGAAACGGGGGCACGGCTCTTCCTGGGGCTGGGCGGAGCGCTGGATGTGTTCTCTGGACAGGTGGAGCGTGCCCCGGTGATGTGGCAGAAACTGGGGATTGAGTGGCTCTACCGCACCATCAAAGAGCCCTTCCGCATTAAGCGGGTGGCAAAGCTCCCCCTGGTGCTGGTGGACGCCCTGGGCCACCGTCTGCGCCGGGGCAAGGGCGGAAAGCGGTGAGGGACGTATGGCGGGAAGGCTGATTGTATTTGAAGGCACGGACGGTTCGGGAAAGTCCACCCAGTTTGCCCTGGCCTGCAAGGCGCTGGCCCAGGCGGGGCAGCGGGTGGTCACCTGCACCTACCCCCAATATCAGGAGGAGTCCTCTGCGCTGGTGCGCCTGTACCTGTCCGGTGCGTTTGGCACCAGGCCGGGGGATGTGAATCCCTATGCCGCCTCCTCCTTTTATGCCGTGGACCGGTATGCCGGGTACCGCCGGCACTGGCAGGAACACTACCAGCAGGGCGGCACGGTGGTGCTGGACCGGTACACCACCTCCAATGCGGTACACCAGGCGGCAAAGATGCCCCAGACAGAGCGGGAGGAATTCTTCCGCTGGCTGGAGGAGTTTGAATATGGGCGGCTGGGTCTGCCCCGGCCGGATGTGGTGTTTTGGATGGATATGCCCATCCCCCTGGCGGTGGAAAATCTGCGCCGGAGGGAGGCCGAGACCCACACCACCGCAGACATCCACGAGGTGGATCGGGACTATTTGACCGCCTGCTATACCTCGGCGCAGCAGGCGGCCCGGTTCTACGGCTGGCAGCGGGTGGCGTGTGCTGACCAGGCGGGCGGCCTGCGCAGCATTGAGGAGATTCACCGTGAGATTTTCGCCTGTTTGACCAGGCGGTGAGGGGCGCAGTCCCCCTGGGAAAGGAGAGGCGGTCTGAAGATGGTATATGTACTGTTGGCCCCCGGATTTGAGGAGGCAGAGGCGCTGGTGCCGGTGGATATGCTCCGGCGGGGCGGCGTGGATGTGGCGCTGGTGGGGCTGGATTCCCCCACCGTCACCGGCTCCCACGGCATTTGCGTGGCGGCGGAGCGGCAGATCAGCCAGGTCGCCTTGGAGACGGGGGATATGCTTCTGCTCCCCGGCGGCCCCGGTGTGGAGGCGCTGGAGGGGCATGGGCAGGCGTGCGCCCTCATCCGCCAGGCGGCCCGGCAAACGGGGGTGTGGCTGGCGGCCATCTGCGCCGCCCCCGCCCTGCTGGGCCGGATGGGACTGCTGGCCGGGCGGCGGGCGGTGTGCTATCCGGGGATGGAAGCGGACTTGTCCCGCCATGGGGCAATCCCCCAGATGGAACAGGCTGCGGTGGTGGATGGGGAATTTGTCACCGGGCGTGGTCCTGGAGCGGCCTTTGACTTCGCCTTCAAGGTCTTGGAGGTGCTCTGCGGCGGGCAAACGGCCGATCAGGTGCGCCTGGCCACCCATTACAGGGGATGAGCCTGCTGCCTGAGAAGGGCGCACTGCGCCGCTATGCCGCCGCCCTCCCCAAGGTGGAGGCGCCTGAGCTGGCCGGGCGCTTTCTTGCCCTGCCTGAGGTGGAGCGGGCCGCCACGGTGATGGCGTACTGGGGAGTGGGCTGGGAGCTGGACACTGCGCCCCTCATCGGCGCTTTGCTGGCGCGGGGCAAGCGGGTGGCGCTGCCCCGGTGCCTGCCCCGGAGGGGGATGGAGGCACGGGCCATCACCGGGCCGGAGGATTTGCAGGCCGGCGGCTTCGGCCTGCTGGAGCCGGGGGAGCACTGTCCTGTGGTGCCCCGGCAGGCGCTTGATGTGATACTGGTGCCCAATGTGCTGTGCGACCGGGAGAACTACCGTCTTGGGCAGGGGGGCGGGTACTACGACCGCTTTTTGGCGGGGTATGAGGGATTTACCGTGTGCATCTGCCCTGGGGAGCGGCTGGTGGAGCGCCTGCCCCGTGAGCAGTGCGACGTTCCTGTGCGCCTGGTCGTCACCCACCGGTGATGAAAAAAGTCCGGGGCGGACAGGCAATGCCCATCCGCCCCGGAGCGTGTGACTTAGCAGCAGCCGTCGTTGCAGCCGCAGCCGTTGCCGCAGCCGTTCCCGCAGCCGCAGCCGTTGCCGCAGCCGCCGAAGCTGCCGCCGCCGCAGCAGCAGCACAGGATCAGGATGAGGATGATAATCCACCAGCAACCGCCACCGAAACCACCATTGTTACCACAACACATGATTCTTCACCTCACATAAAATTCCGGTACAGGTACCGGCTCGGACGCCGCGCACTCCAGAGGGAGCGGCGCCGGAGCCGGCACCCGTCCCGTTTCTGCGTTATCCTATGTACGACGCTGCGGATTGGTTCCGACTGACGCCCCAGCGGGCGATCCCCTACGGAATTGCTATGAGGAGTGAATAACCATGCCAGAAGAAAAACGCACCCCCGAGGGCCAGCAGCGCCCCCGCCGGGTACAGCGGCGGCGCACTGTGAAGTCCAAGGTGGCCGGCGCCTTCCTCTATGTCCTGTTTATCATAGGACTATCCGCCATCCTGGCCACGGTGGGATGGGTTTGGGCCAACGATCTGCTGGCCCTGAACAAGGACTACACCTCGGTGATCATCAGCATCCCTGAGTCCGCCATTACCCAGGTGGAGGAGAAGGACGAGAACGGCGACACCATCACCGTATCCAAGGCGGACATGGGGGCCATCATTGACCAGCTGGAGGAGGAGGGGCTGATTGAGTACGGCTTCCTCTTCCGGCTGTACAGCTGGTTCTCCAATGCCGACGAGAAGGTGGTGGCGGGCACCTATGAGCTGAACACGGAGATGGACTACCGGGCCCTTGTGACCAATATGAGCCGCTCCTCCTCCACCCGTCAGACCATTGACGTCACCATCCCCGAGGGCTACACCCTGGACCAGACTTTCCAGCTGCTGGAGGAGCAGGGGGTGTCCACGGTGGAGAAGCTGCGCAATATGTCCGCCAACTGGAACTATGCCTTTGACTGGCTCCAGAGCCTGCCCCTGGGCGACTATCACCGTCTGGAGGGCTATCTCTTCCCGGACACCTACACCTTCTATCTGGGCGAGGACCCCAAGTATGTCATCAACAAGATGCTGGTGAACTTCGACGCCAAGATGGACGAGTATATGAGCCAGTTCAATGAGGAGAGCAAGTACTCCCTCCACGACATTGTCATTCTGGCCTCCCTCATTGAGAAGGAGACGGACGGACAGGATTACCAGACCATTTCCTCGGTGCTGCGCAACCGTCTGGAGAACCCCGGCGCAGAGACGGCGGGATACCTCCAGGTGGACGCCACCCTGGTCTACCTCAACGGCGGCAACACGCCCACCGAGGCGGACAAGGACATCGACTCCCCCTATAACACCTACAAGTATCAGGGTCTGCCCGCCGGGCCCATTTCCAACCCTGGTATGCAGGCGCTCTATGCGGCGATGAATCCCGAGAGCACCAAGTACTACTACTACGTGCTCAACCCGTCCACCAACCGCCATGAGTTCAGCCGCACCTATGCCGAGCACCAGCGGAAGATTGCCAGTTTCCAGGGATGAAGCAGATGAAGACGGAATTGCTCTCCCCGGCAGGGGATATGGAACGGCTGGAGATGGCGCTGGCCTACGGCGCCGATGCGGTGTATCTGGCGGGAAACACCTTCGGAATGCGGGCCTTTGCGGGCAACTTCGACCGGGAGGAGATGGCCCGGGCGGTGGCGCTGGCCCACAGCCAGGGGGTGCGGGTACACGTCACCTGCAACACGCTGGCCCGCAACGGCGAGGTGGAAAAGCTGCCGGAATACCTGGAGTTTCTCGACCAGATTGGGGCGGATGCGGTGATTGCCGCCGGGGTGGATGTGCTCACCCTGGCCAAGCGGTACGCCCCCCGGCTGCAGGTGCATATGTCCACGCAGACGGGTATCACCAACTATGAGATGGCCCGTGCCTGGCACGAGCTGGGGGCCAGCCGGGTCATTCTGGCCCGGGAGCTGTCCCTGGAGGAGGTGGCGGAGATTTGCGCCAAGGCTCCCCGGGGGATGGAGGTGGAGGCCTTCGTCCACGGCGCCATGTGCGTCAGCTACTCCGGGCGGTGCCTGCTGTCCAACTATATGACCGGGCGGGACGCCGCCCGGGGGGCCTGCGCCCAGCCCTGCCGCTATCAGTACGCCCTGATGGAGGAGAAGCGGCCGGGGGAGTATTTCCCCGTGTTTGAAGAAAACGGGGAGACCTTTATTATGAACAGCCGGGATATGTGCATGATTGACCATGTGCCCGAGCTGCTGGCAGCGGGTCTGCACTCCCTCAAAATCGAGGGACGGGCCAAGAGCGCCTATTATGCCGCCATGACCACCGCCGCCTACCGCCACGCCATTGATGCCGCACAGGCAGGCCGAGCGCTGGAGCCGGTGTGGCGGGACGAGGTGGAGCGGGTGAGCCACCGGCACTACTCCACCGGCTTCTATTACGGACAGCCGGGGCAGCACACCGACTCGGCCCGCTACATCCGGGATTGGCAGGTGCTGGCGGTGGTGACCCACTGCGATGCACAGGGTATGGCCACCCTCTCCCTGCGCAACAAGTACGCCGCCGGGGATGCCATTGAGGTAGTGGGGCCGGATTTGCCCGCCTTCTCCCTCACCGCCCCCATGATGGAGGACGAGGCTGGTCAGCCGCTGGCGGAGCCCCGGCACCCCCAGATGGTGTTTCGGATGCAGCTCCCCCGCCCGGTGCCGCCCCGCTCCTTTGTGCGGGCCTGCCGTCCCAGCTCGTGACACAGCGCCCTGGGCTGCGTGAGCGCACCTGAGGCAGGGGCGAGGCGGCCTTTCCTGGGAGAACTCCTTTTGACCGGCTCAAGCCCCCGGAGCAGCGCTCCGGGGGCTTTTTAAAAAAGCGGGTTTTTTCCAGGGAAGTGACGGGGGAGGCGTTGCCTAACCGTCGAAAAGCGTGTATAATATAGAAGTTCCATCCATACCCCTGGAGGGGAGGCGAATGAAGATGATGGAAGGGTTGCTCAGGCGCTTTGTGCCAAACTACAACCAGACAGCGTGCAGCCAGGTGCGCCGCAGCTATGGCGTGCTCTCCGGCGTCACAGGCATTGTGCTCAACCTGCTCCTCTTTGGGGGCAAGCTGTTGGCAGGGGCGGCGTCGGGAGCCATTTCGGTGACGGCGGACGCCTTCAACAACCTGTCCGATGCGGCCTCGTCGGTGGTCACGCTGGTGGGGTTTCGCCTGGCGGGGCAGAAGGCGGATGCAGACCATCCCTTCGGCCACGGGCGCATGGAGTATCTGGCGGGACTGATGGTATCCCTGCTCATTCTCCTGGTGGGGGTGGAGCTGGGGCGGGACTCCCTGGATCAGGTGCTCCACCCGGAGATGACCACACTCACCCCACTTGCCGCAGTGATTTTGCTGCTCAGCGTGGCGGTGAAGCTGTGGATGGGCTGGTTTAACAGTGCGCTGGCCCAGCGGGTGAAGTCGGAGGCGCTGCGGGCCACCGCCGCCGATTCCCGTTCCGACGCCCTGGCCACTGCCGCTGTGCTGGTGGGACTGGGGGTATCCCAGCTCACCCATCTGCCCCTGGACGGCTGGTTTGGCCTGCTGGTGGCCGCCCTGATTCTCAAAGCGGGGGTGGAGGCGGCAAAGGCCACCCTGGACCCTCTGCTGGGCCAGCCCCCCGACCCGGAGATGGTGCGGGAAATTGAGCAGGTCATTGTGAACCACCCCCGCATTCTGGCCATTCACGATTTGATTGTCCATGATTACGGCCCCGGGCGGCGGATGATGAGCGTCCACGCCGAGGTGCCCGCCGACTCGGACTTTCTGGAGGTCCACGACATTGTGGACCACATTGAGCGGGAGCTGGCCGAGCGGTTTCACATTGAGGCGGTCATTCACATGGACCCTGTGCAGGTGGATGACCCCCTGGTGGATGCGCTGCGGGCCCTGTGCACGGAAAAGGCCAGGCAGATGCACCCGTCTATGACCATCCACGACTTTCGTATCACCAACGGCCCGCTGGGCACCAACCTGATTTTCGATGTGGTGGTGCCCTATGAGGTGTCCCTGTCTGACGAGCAGGTGCGCCGGGAGCTGAGTGAGGCTTTGGAGAAGGAGAACCCCCGCTACCACGCAGTCATCAGCGTAGACCGCTCGTATGTGCTGTGAGGGCAGGGGATACACCCGTACAGCGAGGAGAAGGGCGGCAGCGCCGCCCCAGCTGCGGCGTTTTCATGGAGCATCTGTTGGAAAAGCCGCAGCGCCGGACAACTTCAGAAAGGATGAGAGGCAATGCCCCGTAAGGTTCTGATTGTAGAGGATGACAAAAACATCGCTGACCTGCTGCGCATCTACCTGGAGAAAGAGGGGATGGACTGTCAGGTGGCCGGAGACGGCATGGTGGGTCTGGAGCGGTTTCAGCAGTTTCAGCCCGATTTGGTGATGCTGGACATCATGCTGCCCGGAATGGACGGCTGGTCTGTGTGCCGGAAAATCCGGGAGAGCGGCAAGACCCCCATCATCATGCTCACCGCCAAGGGAGAGCTGGAGGACAAGGTCAACGGCCTGGAGATGGGGGCGGACGACTATATCACAAAGCCCTTCGAGATGAAGGAGGTGCTGGCCCGGGTCCACGCCGTGCTGCGCCGTGTGGCGGGGGAGGAGCAGCCTGCGGAGAAAAAGCTCTCCTTTGACAAGCTGGTGATCAACCTGGATTCCTATGAGCTGCTGGTGGACGGCAAGCGGGTGGACACCCCGCCCAAGGAGCTGGAGCTGCTGTTCCACCTGGCCTCTGCGCCCAACCGGGTGTTTACCCGCAACCAGCTGCTGGATGAGGTGTGGGGCTTTGACTACTTTGGAGACAGCCGCACGGTGGATGTACACATCAAGCGCCTGCGGGAGAAGCTGGAGGGGGTCAGCGAGCAGTGGTCCCTCAAGACGGTGTGGGGCGTGGGGTATAAATTCGAGGTGAACCCCCTGTGAAGAGTATTTACAGCCGTCAGTTTGCCACCATGGCGGGCATGGTGCTCCTCTCCTTTCTCATGCTGGGGGCGTCCTTCAGCACCCTGAGCTACCAGTACACCATGCAGGAAAAGCAGGAGACGCTGGTGCGCAACGCCAACTATATCGCCGACTACACGGCCTATGAGGCGGCCAAAAGCGGCGGCTATGTGTGGATGATCAGCTCCTTTCGGCAATACCTGTCCACCGTGGCCAAGGTGGCAGACGCCCACATCATGGTCACCACCAATGACGGGCAGGTGGTGTATGCCACCGATGGCGTGGGGGAGCTGAGCGCCATGGAGGGGGCGGTGCTCTCAGATGGGGTGGTGGCCCAGGCCAGCCGGGGGACCTACACCGACATGACCGATTTGGACG
This sequence comes from uncultured Oscillospiraceae bacterium, assembly GCA_944387115.1. Classification (GTDB taxonomy): domain Bacteria; phylum Bacillota; class Clostridia; order Oscillospirales; family Oscillospiraceae; genus Enterenecus. The sequence continues at coordinate 36,435 of CALXDR010000005.1, read as the reverse complement.
GGCTGTACGGCAGGCCCCGCTATGTGGTGGGTCTGCCTGTGGCCCGGCTGGGGATGCTCCAGGGGCTGGTGTTTTTGTCCTCTGATGTGAGCAACATCACCGCAATGTGGCGCAATTTATCCGGGATTTTTGTGATGACGGCGGTGGCGGTCATCCTCATTGCCGCTGTACTCAGCTCGGCAACCAGCTTCTATCAGTCCAAGCCCATGAAGGAGATTGCCGCCGCCGCCCGTCAGTTCGGACACGGGGAGCTGGGGGTGCGGGTACACGTGGGCAACCGCAAGGACGAGGTGGGGGAGCTGGCGGAGGCCTTCAACGCCATGGCGGACTCCCTGGCCAAAAGCGAGCAGCGGCGCACCGAGTTTGTAGCCAACGTCTCCCACGAGCTGAAAACGCCCATGACCACCATTGCCGGCTTTGCCGACGGCATCCTGGACGGCACCATTCCCCCGGAAAAACAGCGGCAGTACCTCCAGGTCATCTCCTCGGAGACCCGGCGGCTGTCCCGGCTGGTGCGCTCCATGCTGGACCTGTCCCGCCTGCAGTCGGACGAGCGGGCTGCCCAGCAGCAGTTTGACATTGGGGAGACCATGCTGCGGGTGCTGGTGAGCCTGGAGAGTAAAATCAACGCCAAGCACCTGGAGGTGGACGCCCAGCTGCCCGACCAGCCGGAGGCGGTGTGGGGCGACCAGGACGCCATTACCCAGGTGTGCTACAACCTGCTGGACAATGCCATTAAATTCTCCCGGGACGGGGGGAAGCTCACCGTGTCCATCACAGCCAGGGGGCAAAAGGTGTATACCTCCATCACCAACCAGGGCCAGACCATTCCGGAGGAGGAGCTGCCCCTCATCTTCGACCGGTTCCATAAGGCCGACCACTCCCGCAGTGCAGACCGGGATGGGGTGGGCCTGGGATTGTATATCGTCAAAACCATCCTCAACAGCCACAAAGAGAACGTCACCTGCACAAGCGGGGAGGGAGAGACCACCTTCACCTTCACCCTCACCCGGGCTTGACACAAAATTCTGACACCACCAGGGGGTATTCATCCATGGAAAACTATCTTGTCTATCGCTGGCCCGGCTCTGCGCCGCCCACTCCGCCGGAAAAGGGGCGGGTGCTGTTGACGGTGCTCAAAGTCGTGGGGATTGTCCTGGGGCTGATTTTGCTGGGGGTGGCGGTATTCTTCACCATTCTATGGGGGCTGAATGCCACAATGGGGGAGACTCAGCGCCCGGTGCAAAGTCATCCGCCCCTGCCCAGCCATCAGGTGGAGCAGCCCCAGAGCGGACGGGGCTGGAGTCAGGAGGATTTGCCCTGGGGCACGCCAAATCCCGATGTGGATGTGGTGCTCACCCGGCAGGAGCAGCCCGTGCGCACCGCCCAGGAGATTTACCGGCAGGTGCTCCCCTCCGTGGTGCGGGTGGAGACTGCGGGGGAGGAGGGCTACGGCGTAGGATCCGGGGTCATTCTCACCCAGGACGGCTATATCGCCACAAATTACCATGTTATTGAGGAGGGCACCGCGCTGTCCGTCATGCTTCTGGCCGACCAGACCTACCACGATGCTGTGGTGATTGGGGTGGACGAGGAGCTGGATTTGGCCATCATCAAGATTGAGGCCGCAGGGCTCACCCCTGCGGTGCTGGGAGATTCGGACGAACTGCAGGTGGGGGACACGGTGTATGCCATTGGCAACCCCCTGGGCTATCTCTACGGCAGTATGAGCGATGGCATTGTATCCGCCCTGAGCCGGGAGGTGGAGGTGGGGGGCAATGACATGACCCTTATTCAGACCACCATCCCCCTCAATTCGGGCAACTCCGGCGGCGCGCTGGTGGATGTGCGGGGCCGTGTGGTGGGGATTACCTCCGCCAAAATCACGGGCGTGATGGACGACACCGTCACCGAGGGCATTGGTCTGGCCATCCCGGTCACCGATTCCCTCCCCTTCCTCAATTACATGCTCCACACCGGAGATACCTGCCGCCCGGGCATCGGGGTGCAGTGCCAGATTTCCACCCAGGGACTGGTGCAGACCATTGAGATTACCGCCGTCACCCCCGGAGGCCCTGCCGATGGGGTGCTCCAGCCCGGAGATGTGGTGGTTTCCGTGGACGGTGAGAAGATTACCACCTTCTATCAGATGACCCGGGCGCTGTACAGCGCCGGCGTGGGCGGACAGCTGGAGATGACCGTGCTCCGCCATGGGGAGGAGCAGACCGTGACGCTGGTGCTCTATGACCGCCTGGCCCAGTGACCATACATAGACCGCACCGGCCCTGCCGCCCTTGGGCGGCGGGGCCGGAGTTTATCAGCCAGACCGTGACGCTGCACGTGCCGGAGGCACCGGCGCCTTCCCCTGCCGGGGCGGGGACTGCGCCGCTGTGGGAAGGGCGTCCCGCCGGGCGGGGGTTGACGGTCTGACAGCGCACAGCTTCCCATGGGAAGCGGATTTACAGAAAAGGAGTGGCACACCATGGAGCAAACACAGCTCATTGGCCTGCTGGCAGGCAGGCAGGAGTATCTGTCGGGAGAGGAGATGAGCCGCCGCCTGGGGGTGAGCCGTGCGGCAGTTTGGAAGGAGCTGTCCGCCATGCGGGCGGCGGGGTGGCCCATCGCCTCCTCCACCCGCCGGGGGTATCGGCTGGAGGGGGAGCCGCCCGTGCTCTCTGCGCCCTATCTGGAGGCGCTGCTGGGGGAGCATTCCCTTTGGAGCGGGCGCATCCACACCTTTTCCAGCCTGGACTCCACCAACACCCGCCTGAAGGCCATGGCGGCCCAGGGGGCGGCGGAGGGCACGGTGGTGCTGGCTGAGGAGCAGACGGCGGGGCGGGGTACCCAGGGGCGCACCTTCCACTCCCCCAGAGGGGCGGGGCTGTACCTTTCGGTGCTGCTGCGCCCCCAGCTGCCCCTGGCGCAGCTGCTCCCCCTGACCGGCTGGGCGGCGGTGGCGGTGGGGCAAGGGATTGGGGCCGCCTGCGGCCTCAATCCTGAAATCAAGTGGCTCAACGACCTCTATCTCAATGGGCGCAAGGTGTGCGGCATCCTCACGGAGCTGTCCCTGGTGGGGGAGAGCGGAGAGCCGGACTATGTGGTGCTGGGGGTTGGGGTCAACCTGGGGCAGAGCAGACAGCAGTTTGCCGCCCAGGGGCTGGAGAACATCGCCACATCCCTGGCCCTGGAGGGGGCACAGGTGTCCCGCCACGGGGCAGCGGCGGCCATTCTCACCGCCCTGGAGGAGATGTACCGCCGCTTCCCCCAGGACGGCCCGGCCCAGCTGGAGGCCTACCGGGCCCGTTGCCTCACTCTGGGGCGGCAGGTGCAGTGGGAGCAGGGCGGCGTGGGTTACACCGGCACCGCCCGGGCCGTCACAGAGGACTTTGCCCTGGAGATTGCCACAGCGTCGGGCCAGGTGCACACCGTGTCCGCCGGGACGGTGTCCCTGCTCCCCGGGGAGGTGGGCGTATGAAGGCGGCACAGCGCAGAGCCTATATTGCCCAGCGGCTGCGCCAGGCGGACTGCCCGCTGTCGGCCACCCTCCTGGCAGAGGAGATGTCGGTGAGCCGCCAAATTGTGGTGGGGGATGTGGCCCTGTTGCGGGCAGGGGGGGAGGACATTCTGGCCACACCCCGGGGATATATCCTGCGTCAGCCCGCCCCCGGTCTGCGTGTCCAGCTGCCCTGCCGCCACACCCTGGCGGAAATGGAGGAGGAGCTGTGCCTGATGGTGGACCAGGGGTGCGTGGTGGAGGATGTGGTGGTGGAGCACTCTGTGTACGGACAGCTCTCCGGGCAGCTGATGGTGTCCAATCGGTATGAGGTGGCCCAGTTTCTCCGCCGCCTGAGCCAATCGGGGGCCAGGCCCCTGTCCGAGCTGACCCAGGGCATTCACCTGCACACCGTGCGCTGCCCCGATCAGGCCGCTTTGGGCCGGGTGCGGGACGCCCTGGCCCAGGCGGGGTATCTCCTCACCGACCCGGAGGGCGGCGATTGCCCCGGCGGGGAGGAAACAGGCGGTTGACATTTGCCTCCGATGCGCTATAATAGTCCATACAGGTGTCAAGACACCTAGAAAAGCGCCGGGGGGTACAGCCCCTCTGGCGGGAAAGTTGGGTGAGCGTCATTGGAAGCAATCAAGGAGTTTTTGCAGCGGAAGGACATTGTGATTTCCGCCGGCCGGTACGGCATCGGAGCGCTGGGGGCCATGGCACAGGGGCTGTTTTGCTCGCTGCTCATCGGCACCATCCTCAATACCCTGGGCAAGCAGCTGGGGATAGAGGCGCTGGTGCAAACAGGGGCATATGCCTCTGCAATGAGCGGGGCGGCCATGGCAGTGGCCATTGGCTGGGCCCTTCATGCGCCCCCGCTGGTGCTCTTTTCACTGGCTGCCGTGGGACACGCCGCCAACGCCCTGGGCTCCACCACGCTGGACGGGGGAGCGGGGGCGGGGGGGCCGCTGGCGGTGCTCTTTATCGCCATCATTGCCGCCGAACTGGGCAAGGCGGTGAGTAAGGAGACCAAGGTGGATATTCTGGTCACGCCTCTGGTGACGGTGCTGTCCGGGGTGGGGCTGTCCGCCGCCCTAGCCCCTGCCATTGGGACGGCGGCCACCTGGGTGGGGGAAATCATCATGTGGGCCACAGAGCTGCAGCCCTTTCTCATGGGTATTGTGGTGTCCGTGGTCATTGGGGTGGCCCTCACCCTGCCCATCTCCTCCGCCGCCATCTGCGCCGCCTTTGCCCTCACCGGGCTGGCGGGGGGTGCGGCGGTGGCGGGGTGCTGCGCCCAGATGGTGGGCTTTGCAGTGCTCTCCTTTCCCGAAAACCGCTGGGGCGGCCTGGTGAGCCAGGGGCTGGGCACCTCCATGCTCCAGATGGGCAACATTGTGCGCAACCCCCGCATTTGGATCCCCCCCACCCTGGCCTCCGCCATCACCGGCCCCATGGCCACCTGCCTGTTTCGCTTTCAGATGAATGACCCGGCGGGGGGCGTGGCCGCCGGGATGGGCACCTGCGGGATGGTGGGCCCCATCGGGGTGTATGCCGGATGGGTCAACGATGTGGCGGCGGGGGTGAAAAGCGCCATCACCGGATGGGATTGGCTGGCGATGCTCCTGCTGTGCCTGGTGCTCCCCGCCCTGCTCACCTGGCTCATCGGGATTCCCTGCCGCCGGATGGGCTGGATTCAGGAGGGAGATTTGAAGCTGGATTGAGGGGGACGCAGCGGGGCGCAGGGTGCATGGTGCGACAAAAATGCAGAAATTCTGACCTTTCCCACACGATGTTGAAGAGAGTGTGTTAAAGTTTAGAAAACAGCTATCTTTTCCAGGCATGAGGTGCACAGTGAGAATCTACGACTACGACGGGCGGAAGAATTTGAGCGGGGCCAAGGTGCGTTGGGCACGGCTGCGCATGGGGCTGTCCCAGGCGGAACTGGCGGCCCGCCTCCAGGTGGAGGGGGTGTCCATCGAGCGGGACAGCATCAGCCGTATGGAGTTGGGTATGCGCATCATACCCGATTATGAGCTGGTAGCCCTGAGAAAGGTGCTGGGCGTGTCGCTGGAGTGGCTGTTGTCACTGTCAGAAGAATAGGAGCTTGTGCGTATGGTGTGCCCGAATATTGAAAATGCCCTGCGGCGGATGGGGCTGACTGGATGCTATGCCGGCTATCACTATCTGGTGGAGGGGGCGCTGCTGGCAAGAGAGGACCCCGCAGCCCTGGAGCTGGTGAGTAAGCGTGTTTATCCTGCCCTGGCCCATCGGAATCATATTTCCATTGGCGGGGTAGACCGTGCCATGCGCACCGCAATGATGGTTTGCTACCGCAACTGCCCGGAACAGGTGGAGTGGCTGTGCAGGCAGAAGGGCGAGCCTCGTATTGCCCCCTTTCTAGAGGGGCTGAGCCAGCTGCCTGACCTGGAAATTCCCCTGGTGAAGGGGCCGCCTCCCCTGGAAACGCTGGTGCGGGCCGGTGAGGGATGAAAGAGAACACTGCGTGTCCCCCGGGGGAAGGGGGGCACGCAGTGTTTGCGTCTGGGCGGGATAGGCTGCGGGGGCGTGGGATTTACCGGGCCTGCACCATCTGGGTGGAGAGGGCCAGCAGCCGCTGGGCGGCGCACGCCACATCGGGCGCGCCGAACAGGGCGGACACCACCGCCACCCCATCCAATCCGCAGCCGGACAGGGAGAGCAGGTTGTCCTCGTTCACCCCGCCAATGGCCACCACGGGGATGGTCACCGCCTGGGTGATGGCCCGCATGGTTGCCCGGGTGACGGGGACGGCGTCCTGCTTGGTGCCGGTGAAAAAGGCCGCCCCCACCCCGAGATAGTCCGCCCCGGCGCTCTGGGCCCGGAGGGCCTCCTCCACATTGTGTACGGATACCCCCAGCAGCTTGTCCGGCCCCAGGCGCTGGCGCACCGTAGCCGCCTCCAGGTCAGACTGCCCCACATGAACGCCGTCCGCTCCGGCCTGCAGGGCGATGTCCACCTGGTCGTTGATGATGCTCACAGCGCCTTCCGCCCGGCACAGGGCCACGAAATCCCTTGCCAGGGGGAGAAAGGCGGCGGGGGGCAAGTGCTTTTCCCGCAGCTGCACGATTCCAGCGCCGCCACGAATGGCGGCGGAAATCTGCGCCAGCAGGGTCTGGTCGTCCCCGGCCCAGGCCCGGTGGGTGACGGCGTACAGCCGCATGGCGTGTGGTTGGATGGTCATAGCGCACCTCGCTTGTTGGATTTGGCTCTATCATACCCCCGCTGGGGGGGAATTGCAAGGGGGTTGACAGTGGGCGGGCGGTGTGTCATACTATGGGGGACAAAGACAGGGGAGCCGGCTGCGGCTGAGAGGAAGTGGGACACTTCGACCCTTTTACCTGATGCGGGTCATGCCGCCGTAGGAAGTCATACTGAGGGCGCCTTTGTGCGCCTATTAGGTTGTATCGGTGCGGCGGACCCCATGGGGCTCCGCCGTTTTTGCATCACCTGGAGAGAGGAGGGGCGGTTTGGCGCCCCGGGGATACCGGGAGCGGGTAGAGGGGGAGCGCCCTGTGCCCGGGCCAGGCAGCCGCAGGGCTGCTCGCAGCGATGGGAAGCCGTGTTCCGGCGTGAGAGGAGACCAGAAAGTCTCGACCGCAGACTGACAAGGCGGGGGATGCCCCGGCCCTTGCCCCCGCAAGGGGGGCGCTGTTGGGATGTCCGCCCCTTGATTCTACCAGAGGAGTTGTGTGTGATGAAACGGTCTAAGAACATGGCGCTGGCCGGGGTGCTGTGCGCCCTGGCGGTGGCGGGAAGCCTAATTTCCTTTCCCGTGCTGGGCAGCAGGTGCGCCCCGGTGCAGCATATCGTCAATGTGCTGTGTGCCCTGCTTTTGGGGCCCTGGTACGGGCTTGGGGTGGCCTTTGGAGCCAGCCTTTTGCGCAATCTGCTGGGGCTTGGCTCGGTGCTGGCCTTTCCGGGGAGTATGTGCGGTGCGCTGCTGTGCGCCCTGGTATACCGGCATTGCCGCAGTGTGCCCCTCACCCTTGCCGCAGAGGCGGTGGGCACCGGCGTGGTGGGCGGCCTGTGCGCCTATCCCCTGGCGCTGCTGTTTGTGCATGGGGACGGCGCTGCGGTGGCATGCTACGCCTATGTGATGCCCTTCCTCATCTCCTCCGGGGTGGGTGCGGCCCTGGCCGGGGTGCTGGTGGCGGCGCTGAGGGGGGCAGGTGTGCTGGATGGGAAGGAAAGCGCCCTGTCCAGACGGAAAAACTGATGCCCCACGGGGGCCTTTGGAGGTGTTTATGATGGAATATACCCGGTTGGAGCAGGTGCGGGCCATGCGTCCCCTCATACACTGCATCAGCAATGTGGTGTCCGCCAATGACTGCGCCAACCTGGCCCTGGCGGTGGGGGCCAGCCCGGTGATGGCCCATGCGCCCCAGGAGGCGGCCTACATCACCACCCAGGCCCAGGCGACGGTGCTCAATCTGGGCACCCCGGTGGAGGAGAAGTGGACAAGCTGCATGGCCTGTGCCCAGGCCGCTCCCCCTCATCCCCTGGTGCTCGACCCTGTGGGGGTGGGAGCCAGCCCCTGGCGGCGGGGATGGGCCAGGCGGCTGCTGGACACGGGGGCGGTCACGCTGCTGCGGGTGAATGCGGGGGAGGCCCGTGGGCTGCTGGGTCTGGCAGGCGGCGGGCAGGGTGTGGATGGGCCTGCCGCCACCGCCCGGGCAGAGGGGGTGGCCCTGGCCCGCACCCTGGCGCAGGTACACCGGTGCGCAGTGCTCCTCACCGGGGAAGAGGACCTGATTGCCGGAGGCGGGCAGGTGTGGCGGGTGGGAGGCGGGCATCCCATGATGTCCCGGGTGACAGGCACCGGGTGTATGCTCTCGGTGCTGTGCGGTGTGTTTGCCGCAGTGGAACCGGACGGTGCCCAGGCTGCCCTGCTGGCGGCCTCCTATTGGAAGGTGTGCGCCCAGGTGGCCGGGGAATGGGCGGCCCATCTGGGGCCGGGCAGCTTCCGCCTGGCGCTGCTGGATGGGGCAGGCACCCTCACGCCCCGCTCATGGGCGGAGCTGGCCCAGGTGGAGCAGCTATGAAGGGGAATGTGCTACAGTGGGCGCTGGACCTGCTCTATCCCCGCAAATGTCCCTTCTGCGACCGGGTGCTGGAGCGGGGGATAGAGGGGATGTGCGGACGGTGCCCGGACGAGTTGCCCTGGGTGCGGGGAGCGGCCTTCGAGGTGCCCGGCTGCCAGCTGGTGTGCAGCGCCCTGTGGTATGAAGGGCGGGTGGCGGATGGTGTGGTCCGGTATAAGTTTCGCCATGCCAAGCGCCACAGCGCCATCTTTGGGCTGCTGATGGCCCAGGCGCTGGATGAGGTGTGCCGGGAGATGCCGGATGTGGTGGTGTGGGTGCCCCTCTCCGCCCAGCATCTGCGGCGCAGAGGCTATGACCAGGCCGAGCTGCTGGCCCGCCGGGTGGCAGAACTCAAGGGCCTGCCGGTGGCGGGAGCGCTGGTAAAGCGGCGTAATACCCGCACCCAGTCCCACCTGCACGGGGCAAAGGCACGGGCGAAAAATGTGGCGGGGGCGTATGCCTGCCGCGGGGAGGGGGATGTGCGGGGCCTACGGGTGCTGCTGGTGGATGATGTGTTCACCACAGGGGCAACCCTGTCCCAGTGCGCCCAGTGCCTGCGCCAGGCGGGAGCCAGGTCGGTGGTGGGGCTCACCCTGGCCAGAGCACGGTGATGTGCGGCCCGGCAGACGCCAAAAAACACTGTACTTTTCCATTGCGTTATGGTATACTGACATGGAATCGCTCCTCCCGGCGGGATGTTGTCCCGTGCGGTTGCCGGGAGTTGAGCGTCATTCGTGGAGCGTGCGGCGCATGGAGCGCTGTTGTGGAGTGCAAGGCAGAGTGTGGGCACAAAAGGCGGAGGCGTGCCGTGGAGTTCGACCGGCGAGACAGGGCCGGGGCGAGCCATGGGGAGGTTCCGTTCACTTGCTGCCGGGCAGCGGAGGGGAGGAACATTCCCCGCTGTTGTTCTGCCTGCGCCGCAGCCAAATACATAGACGGCGGCAGGGCAGCTCCCCCAGGGGGCTGGTCGCTGTTGTCTTGTGCGAAAATGTATCCATTATGCAATGTCTGGAAAAGGAGTAGTTATGGCTGAAAAACTAAAAATCATCTCTCTTGGCGGTCTCAACGAAATTGGCAAGAACCTCACGGTCTATGAATATGGCGGGGACATCATTGTGGTGGACGTGGGCATGGGCTTCCCCGATAACGATATGTACGGCATCGACGTGGTGATTCCCGACTTTACGTATCTGCTGCAAAATCGGGATCGTATCCGGGCCATTTTCATCACCCACGGCCACGAGGACCACATTGGCGCTATCCCCTACCTGATGCGGGATTTGCGCTGCCCCATCTACGCCACCCGGATGTCTGCCGGGCTGATTAAGCTCAAGCTGGAGGAGCACCGGCTGGCGGACAAGGTCAAGCTCATCACCTGCGAGGCAGGGGAGACGGTGCGGGCCGGAAAGTTTGCCGTGGAGTTTATCCACATCAACCACTCCATCGCCGATGCAGTGGCCTTTGCCATCCACACCCCGCTGGGCGTGTGCGTTCACACCGGCGACTTCAAGATTGACCCCACCCCCATTCAGGGCGGCATGGCGGACTTGACCCGTCTGGGTGAGCTGGGCAAGGAGGGGGTGCTGGCGCTGCTGGCCGACTCCACCAATGTGGACCGTCCCGGCTTTACCAAGAGCGAGCGGAGTGTGGGCGCTTCCTTCGAGGCACTGTTCCGCGGGTGCGACCAGCGCATCATCATCACCACCTTTGCCTCGAACATTGACCGCATTCAGCAGATTATCAATGTGGCGGCCAAGTATGGGCGCAAGGTGGCGGTGACCGGGCGGAGCATGGAGAACGCCATGCGGGTGTCCACGGAGCTGGGCTATATGCACGTGCCCGCCGGCACGGTGGTGGATTTGGCCCAGATTAAAACCCTCCCCAAGAACAAGGTTTGCATCATCACCACCGGCAGTCAGGGGGAGACCATGTCCGCCCTGACCAGAATGGCCTTCAACACCCACCGGCAGGTGGAGATTCTCCCCGGCGACCGGGTGATTCTCTCTGCCTCTGCCATTCCTGGCAACGAAAATGCCATCGGCAACGTCATCAATGAGCTTTACCGCAAGGATGCCGAGGTGGTCAACGAGCGGGAGCTGCCCTTGCACGTGTCCGGCCACGCCTGCCAGGAGGAGCTGAAAATCATCCATGCACTGGTGCGGCCCAAGTATTTCATCCCTGTCCACGGGGAGCAGCGCCACCTCAAGACCCATGCCAAGCTGGCCCGGGATATGGGCATGAACCCCCGCAACATCGTCATCAGCGATGTGGGCAAGGTCATCGAGGTGACCGCCAAGCACATCAAGCTCAACGGCACTGTCCCCTCCGGCAAGGTGTTTGTGGACGGTTACGGCGTGGGCGATGTGGGCGCAGTGGTGCTGCGGGACCGCCAGCACCTGGCGCAGGACGGTATGATTGTGGTGGTGGTCTCCATGTCCGGCGAGGATGGACAGGTGGTCTCCGGCCCCGACATCATCACCCGCGGGTTTGTGTATGTCAAGGAGTCCGAGGCGCTCATGGAGGAGCTGCGCCAGGTGGCGGTGGACGCCCTCCAGCGCTGTGAAGAGCGCCACACCAGGGATTGGTCTGCCATCAAGGGGGAAATCAAGGGCAGCCTGTCCAACTATCTGTACAAGAAAACCAAGCGCAATCCCATGATTCTCCCTGTCATCATGGAGGTCTGAGACAATACCAATCCCCGGTGGAGCAAGGCTCCCCCGGGGATTGTCTTGTGTATGGGCAGTGTGCAATCAGTCCTCCAAGGTGCCCAGCAGGGCGTTGTGCTCCACGGCGGTGATGCGCACGTTGCGCAGCTGGTTGTGCAGGTTTTCGCCCGCTGCCCGCACCCGGACATAGTTGGGGGCGTGACCCTGCCACAGGCCGTCCTTTTCCTCCTCAAAGAGTACGGGGAGGAGCTGGCCCACCAGGCCGGAGAGATAGGCCTGCTCCATCTGGGCTGCCACCTCGGCGGCTTTTTGGGCACGGGCCTCCTTGTCCGCCTGGGGGACCTGGTGCTCCATGTCGGCGGCGGGGGTTCCGGGGCGGCGGGAGTAGGGGAAGATGTGCATGGAGGAGAAGGCGCACTTCCACAGGAAGGCGAGGGTCTGTGCAAATTCCTCCTCTGTCTCCTGGGGGAAGCCCACAATCAGGTCGGTGGTGATGGCCGGGTTGTGGAAATAGGTGCGCAGCAAATCCACAGATTGCAGATAGCGTGTGGAATCATACTTGCGGTTCATGCGCTTCAAGGTGGCGTCGCAGCCCGACTGCATGGACAGGTGGAAGTGGGGGCACAGGGTGGGCAGGGCGGCGGCACGCTGGCAAAAGTCCTCGGTGATGGTGCGCGGCTCCAGGGAGCCCAGGCGCACACGCAGGGCGGGCACAGCCTGGCACAGGTGCTCCACCAGGTCGATGAGGGTGAGCCCCTCCTTCAGGTCGTGGCCCCAGGAGGAAATTTCAATGCCGGTGAGCACCAGCTCCCGATACCCCTCCTGAGCCAGGGCACGGGCCTGGGCCACCGCCTCCTCCAGGGGCAGGGAGCGGATGGGGCCCCGGGCATAGGGGATGATGCAGTAGGAGCAGAAGTTCACACAGCCGTCCTCCACCTTGAGGTAGGCTCGGGTGCGCCCCTCCATGCCTCCGGCGGGCAGACGCTCAAATTCCCGGCGCGCCAGGGCACGGTCCACCTCCACCACGGGGGTGTCCTGGTGGGCCAGCAGCCCTTCCAGCCGGTCCAGAAAGGCCATGCGGTCCCCCGTGCCGGAGATCAAATCCACCCCCAGCTCCGCCACTGCCTGGGGATCGGTCTGGGCATAGCAGCCGCACACGGCAACCACCGCATGGGGCGCTTGCTTTTTGGCCCGGCGGATGATGTTGCGGCATTTCTTGTCACTCACGGCGGTGACGGTACAGGTGTTGATGATGTAGGCGTCGGCGGGGCCGTCGAAGGCGGTGAGCTGGTGCCCTCGGGCACGCAGCTCCCCCTCCATGGCCTGGGTTTCATATTGGTTCACTTTGCACCCCAGGGTGCAGATGGCGATTTTCATGTACTACCTCCTGGCGGGCCGTGGTGGGGCAGGCCCGAGATTGCCTTCTAGTATAGCAATTTTTTGTCCCCTTGTACAGGGTAAGCGTTTACATTGCCGGGGAGAGTTGCTATACTGGTGTCATATCCCAAAGGTGTGCAGAGATAGAGAGGAGTACGGTATGCACTATGACTTTTTTGCCTACATCTTCCGTATGCGCTACATTGCCCGCTGGGCGCTGATGCGCAACACCCGCACGGAGAATGTGGAGGAGCACTCCTACGAGGTGGCAGTGCTGGCCCACGCCCTGGCGGTCATCGGCCGGGAGGTGCTGGGCAGGCAGGTGGAGCCGGATCGGGTGGCTGCCGCAGCGCTGTTCCACGATGCGCCGGAGATTATCACAGGGGATTTGCCCACGCCCATCAAGTACTGCAATCCCGAGCTGAAGCAGGCCTATCGCCAGGTGGAGGTGGTGGCGCAGAACAAGCTGCTGGAAATGCTCCCCGCTGCGCTGCAGGCGGCCTATGCGCCGCTGGTGCAGGAGTCCGACCCGCAGGTGCGCCGCTATGTCAAGGCGGGGGATAAGCTGGCCGCCTGGCTCAAGTGCCAGGAGGAGCTGAAGGCGGGCAACACCGAATTTCGTCTCGCCGCCCAGGAGACCATGCAAGCCCTGCGAGGGATGGAGATGGAGGAGATCTCCTGGTTTTTGGAGCATCTTGGAGAAGCCTTTCGCCTCACCCTGGATGAGCTGGGCGGGGCAGGGAAGCAAACAGAAGGAGGAAGTGTATGATGAAAGCCGTTGTCACTGTTGTAGGTCGGGACCAGGTGGGGATTATCGCCGCTGTGTGTACCCAGCTCAGCCAGAGAAATGTGAATGTGCTGGACATCAGCCAGACCATTTTGCAGGAGTATTTCACCATGATGATGGTGGTGGATGTGGCCCAGGCCACCGTGCCCTTTGCCCAGCTGAAGGAGGAGCTGGAGGAAGGGGGGAGCGCACGGGGACTGGACATCCATGTTCAGCGGGAGGACATCTTCCACGCCATGCACCGCATCTGAGGCGGGGCGTATTGGAGAGGAGTGTATACAGTGCATAATCAAATAGATATTTTCAACACTCTGGATATGATTGACCGTCAGCATCTGGATGTGCGCACCGTCACCATGGGCATCTCCCTGCTGGATTGCTGCCACAGCGACCCCAAGGCGGCGTGCCAGAGGATTTACGACAAAATCACCACCTCTGCCCACCGCCTGGTGGAGGTGGCAGAGGACATCTCCAGGGAGTTTGGGATTCCCATTGTGAACAAGCGCATTGCGGTCACGCCCATTGCCCTGGTGGCAGGAGCCTCGGACACCGCCGATTATGTGCCCTTCGCCCGGGCGCTGGATCGGGCGGCAAAGGCCACGGGGGTGGACTTTGTGGGGGGATTTTCCGCCCTGGTGCACAAGGGGATGACCCAGGCGGACGGGCGGCTCGTTGCCGCCATTCCCGAGGCGCTGGCGGTGACCGATGTGGTGTGCGCCTCGGTGAATATCGGCTCTACCAAGGCGGGCATCAACATGGATGCCGTGCGCCTGATGGGGCAGACCATCCAGGCCACCGCCCAGCGCACCGCAGACCGGGACGGCTTTGGCTGCGCCAAGCTGGTGGTGTTCTGCAACGCCGTGGAGGATAACCCCTTTATGGCCGGGGCGTTTCACGGGGTGGGCGAGGCCGAGCGGGTGATCAATGTGGGGGTGTCCGGCCCCGGCGTGGTGCACCATGCCCTCAAGGCGGTGAAGGGGCAGCCCTTCGATGTGGTGGCGGAGACCATCAAAAAGACCGCCTTCCAGGTCACCCGTATGGGCCAGCTGGTGGCCCGGGAGGCCAGCCAGCGGCTGGGGGTGCCCTTTGGCATTGTGGATTTGTCCCTGGCCCCAACCCCTGCGGTGGGGGACTCTGTGGCCCGCATTTTGGAGGAGATGGGACTGGAGGTGTGCGGCACCCACGGGACCACCGCCGCTCTGGCGCTGCTCAACGATGCGGTGAAAAAGGGGGGCGTGATGGCCTCTTCCTCGGTGGGCGGCCTGTCTGGCGCCTTTATCCCCGTCAGTGAGGATGAGGGGATGATTGCCGCTGCCCGCAGCGGCCAGCTCACCCTGGATAAGCTGGAGGCGATGACCTGTGTGTGCTCTGTGGGGCTGGATATGATTGCCGTGCCCGGGGACACCAGCGCCGCCACCCTGTCCGCCATCATTGCCGACGAGGCCGCCATTGGCATGGTCAACAACAAGACCACGGCGGTGCGCATCATTCCCGCCCCCGGAAAGGTGGTGGGGGACGAGGTGGAGTTTGGCGGCCTACTGGGCTGCGCCCCGGTGATGCCCTGCCACCAGGGCAGCGCCCAGGACTTTGTGGACCGGGGCGGTCGTATCCCCGCCCCGTTGCATAGTTTGAGGAATTAAGGAGAAGCGCTGAGCCGTCGCGAACAGCCCGGATGGACTGGAGCGAGGGATAACCATGAAAGGCAGGCGTAGCCTGCCATGGTTGTCCCGAGACGGAGGGAAGCCGGGCGTCGTGAGCAGGCGAGGCGTGACAGCGGAGAAGCGCTGAGCCGTCGTGAGCCATTTCAAAAAAGTCCAAGGACTTTTTTGAGGGGATGCAGGGGAAATAGAGTTCGATTCCTGTCGGAATTGTCACCCTATTTCCCCTGAGAAGAGTGTTTTCCGCGGCGCATGTCCCCGGAAAACACAGGACTGAACTTTATTTCACCGCCTGCGGGCGGCGAAAATCTGTAGAAGCGCTGAGCCCCCGGAGTAGCTCGGATGGACTGGAGCGAAGGGCAAAACCCAGGGCGGGCAAAGCCCGACCGGATTTGCCCTGAGTCGGAGGGAAGCCGAGCGTACACGGAGGGGAGCGAAGCGTGACAGCAGAGAAGCGCTAAGCCCGGTCGCCCCTCGGATGGACTGGAGCGAAGCCCAACATCATCCCCAACAGACAAACAGCACAGCCTGCGGCTTACTCCCGCAGGCTGTGCTGTTTGTTGGCAAATGGGGCGTCCCCCTAGGCGGCAAGATCGCCGGGGGCGTTGGAGAGGGGCCGGGCCTTGAGGGACTGCTTGCCCACCATATGCCCCAGGGCTGTAATTACCCCGGTGATGCCCAGGGGGAGGTAGCAGCTCACGGTGCGGCTGACAATCATGGCGGGCGCCACCAGGGTTGCGCCGAAGAGAACCAGGAAGGAATGGAGGAACACCTGCTCTGCCGCCCCAGCGCCGCCGGGCAGGGGGAGGTATTCCACGGAAATGGAGCAGAGCACCTGGAGGAAGAACACCTGCCACAGGGTGGAGCCTTCCAGGCCAAAGGCCAGGTACACCAGGTAGGGGGCCAGGTATACGCAGGCCTGCTGGCCCAGGCTCATGAGCAGTACCTTTGGGAAGAGGGCGGGTGCAGCACGCAGCAGGTCGGAGCCGGTGCGGTACTGCGCCATATAGCGGTCCACCCGCTGCGTCCACTTGGGCACATCCAGGCTGGGACGGAGCCGGGCCGTCAGGCGGATGACGCCATGGCAAAGCCGCTGGATGGGGCCGGGGGCAAACAGGAGCAGGAGCATGGCCACCCCCAGCAGGATGAACAGGCTCAGGCCGATGACCAGCAGTGGGCCAATCTCCCCTAGCTGCTGGGACAGATGGTGCGAGGTGAGCAGGGCAATCACCCCGTAGATGACCACGGCGGCGTGGTAGCCCACCGTGACCAGGAGCATATCCAGAGCGCCGTAAGCGCCGGGCACTCCGTCCCGGCTCATATAATAGACCTGAGCGGGCTGTCCGCCGGAGGCGGAGGGTGTGATGACGCTGAAGAAGAAGCCCACGCAGGAGTAGAAGTAACAGCGCCGGTAGGGCTGGGCACTGCCCAGACTGCGGAGAATCCAGTGGGAGGACTTGGCCTCAAAGGCAATGTATAGTCCCATGACGGGAATACCCAGGAGGAGTATGGGCAGGTTGGCGCTTGCAATGGCCTGGGCAATCTGCTGGGGGGACTGGTCCTTGAGAATGGTGTACCCCGTCCACCCCAGCAAAAGGAGCATCAGCAGGAAGAATACCCCGTTTTTCCATCCCTTCATACACAGTGCTCCTTTCGCTCAAGACTGCGGGCCAGGGCGCAGATGGCGTGCTTGTGCAGTCCGCTGGACAGCCGGTCCATGGCCTGCCGCATACCCTCCAGGGCCTGGTCGTCGTAGAGGGTGGCCTGGATGGCGGCCAGACAGGCACTCTCGTCCTTCGAGGCGATGCGGGCCATGCCGTGGGAGACGAGGAAGTAGGCGTTCTCCCGCTCCTGCTCCAAAAACGGCGCCCAGGCCAGCATAGGCAGGCGGGCGGAGATGGCCTCAAAGGTGGTGATGCCGCCGGGCTTGGACAGCATCAGGTGGGCACGGCCCATATAATAGGGCACCTGCCGGGTGAAGGGCACCGCTTCAATGTTTTGGTACTGCCCTGCCAGGCGCTGATACAGCCGCTGGTTGCGCCCGGTGAGAATGGTGGTGTGGGTGTTGGGCAGGCTGTCCAGCGCCTCGAAGAAGTCATTTTTGCAGGGAATCAGACCCAGGCCGCCCCCCATGATGAGCAGCTCCCGGGGGCCGCCCGCCCGGTGATGGGCGCAGGTAAAGCGGCTGTCCACGGGAATGCCCGTCACAATCACCCGGGAGGGGGTTACTCCCTTGGCAATCAGCCCCTCCCGCACGGTGGCGGAGGGCGCCAGATAGGCGTTTGTGCCCGGGTGAATCCACTCGCTGTGGCAGGTGACGTCTGTGATGCAGGTGACCAGAGGGAGGGTGTTGTCCCACTCCGCTTTGTACTGCGCCACCCAGCCCGAGCAGACCGGGTGGGTGGAGAGCACCAAATCGGGGGCCTCCGCCTCAATGAGCTGCGCAAGCCGGTGGCGCAGCTGACCCATGGCGGGGGCGTCCCCCTCCATATTGCGGGTCATGCGGTGTACCAGGTTGTACACCCCGCCGGCATAGGTGACCATCAGGGAAAAGGCCCGGTACATAGCCGGGGCCAAATCGGGCAGCATATATGCAAATAAGTCCACCAGCGTCACCTGGTGTCCATCCTGTTCCAGCTGATGCTGTAAGGTTTGGGCGGCAGAATAGTGGCCCATGCCGAATTTTCCGGTCAAAACAAGGATTTTCATTGCAAAACCTCCTATCCTCAGTTTGTGCAGTGGGTTTCTTGAGGTGCTCCATGAAAGGGGCAGTTCAGGCCTCTTATTATAAAACCGGAAGTTTAGAATTTTATAAGGAAAAACTTTAAGAATTTCTTAAGATTTTTTGGATTTGAAATTTAGCACGAAACTTTCCTGAAATTTCTTTCCCATCTCGTGCAAATATACCGGGCAGCGGCGGCGCAGTGTGAACAGGGGCTTGTGGGAGGCTGGCGCTGCCAATCTGTATTTACTGTACTACTTGTATTGGTACAGTTAATATATCACATCCGGTTTTATCTGTCAAGACAAACTTGAAAGCGTCCATGCCCTTGGCCTTTCTCAGGAAACCTGCTATAATAGGCGGGCAGATTGCAAAGGCACTGCAAGCCGGGGCAGACGGGCAGAGGGGATCTCCCTCCCTGCTGTCCGGGGCAGCCATTGCCCCCGTCTGATGCAGCCTTGGAATGGCTGTAGGAATGGGGGATGGCACAGAGGGGAGGGGATTATATGGGAAAAACCAGATGTCTGGCAGCGTTGGCAGCGGCAGTGTGCGTGTTGCTGTCTGGGTGTGCAGGGGATGGGACAAAGACCCTGGAGGACCACCCCCGGGTGCAGGGGGTGGTGGAGTCCCTGGCGGCGGACAGCCTGACCCTGAAGGTGGAGCCGGGGGAGGAGGCGCTGCAATCCAGCGACCGGATTGTGGTCTTTCTGGACAAGCTGAACGGGGAGGATACCCCCGAGCTGGCGGTGGGAGATCGGATTGCGGTGTACTACGACGGGCAGATTGCCGAGTCCTACCCGGCGCAAATTCACCAGGTGTACGGCATTGTGCGCCTGGATACCACACAGGAGGAGGTGGAAGCTTCCGTGGCAGCGTTTACACAAATTACCCCCCAGCAGGCCAAGGCGTATATGGAGCAGATGCCCCAGGCGGTCATTCTGGACGTGCGGGAGGAGTACGAGTACGAGGCGGGGCACATTCCCGGAGCAGTGCTCTTCCCGCTGGGTACCATCGAGCGGGGCAGCGCCGCCCAGGTCATTCCTGAACAGGATACCATGGTGCTGGTGTACTGCCGCAGCGGCAGCCGGAGCAAGATGGCGGCCAACCGCCTGGTACAGCTGGGCTATACCCAGGTGTATGAGTTTGGCGGCATTCTGGACTGGCCTTATGAGGTGGAGTGAGGAGCCGAGGGCTTTCTCACAAGTGAAAATCCGGCCCCCGAGGATGGGGGCCGGATTTTTTGTAGTGCAGTTACAGCTGCAACCCACGGAAACGGTTGAAGCAGGCGAAAATCTCCTGCCGGCGGGGACGGGCCAGGAAGGGCACGTTGGTGCGGCTTTGGCACAAAGCGGCCAGTCCCTCCCCATCCATGACCTGCTCCAGCCCATCCACCACCTGCTGCAAGGTGCGTGTTCCGTCTGCAAGGTAGCGGTGGGCGTAGAGCAGGCAGTGACCCAGGGCGGCGCACTGCTCGCTGTCAATCAGCTGCTCTACATAGCGCAGGTCGATGTGCTCACGGTTGAGGGAAAATCCGTCCTGCCCCATGGTTTTCAGCTTGACCCGGTCGCCGCTGCGCAGCTCGGGGACGGGGCGGGGCGTGCGGGCAAAGCTGGGGGCGGGGGCCTGCGCCAGGGGGGCAGAGGAGCGGGGGAAGGCGGCTGCGGCGGCCTTGGCCTGGGCGGTGATGTCACGGGGGCGGTAGTGGTCCATCTGGATGATGCGGTGGGCAATGTGGAAGAAGGACCCCGAGCTGCCCGCCACCAGAATGGTGGAAACACCGTGGGTCTGGTACAGCTCCTCAATGCGGTCGATGAAGGGGGTGATGGGCTCCATATCCCGGTGGATGACCTGCTGCATCAGCTGGTCCCGCACCATGAAGTTGGTGGCGCTGGTGTCCTCGTCCATGAGCAGCAGACCGGCGCCCGCCTCCAGGCCCTCCACTACGTTGGCGGCCTGGGAGGTGCTGCCGCTGGCGTCCTGGGTGGTAAAGCGGGTGGTGTCCTTGCCGTTGGGCAGGTGGTTGATGAACAGGGAGATGTCTGCGTCCTGGATGCTCCGCCCGTCCTCTGCGCGGATTTTCACCCCTGTGCAGTCGGTGATGACGTACTCCCGCCCGTCCCCGGCGATGTGGTTGTATACCCCCAGCTCCAGCGCCTCCAGCAGGGTGGATTTCCCGTGGTAGCCGCCCCCCACGATGAGGGTGATGCCCTTGGGAATGCCCATGCCGGTGATGCGCCCCTTGTGGGGAAGCTCCAGCGTGACAGACAGCTCCGGCGGGGACTGGAAGGGCACCCCGCCCGCCATGGGGAGGGGGGAGACTCCGGAGACACGGGGGAGGATGCTGCCGTCTGCCACAAAGGCGCACAGCCCCAGCTTGGGCAGCTGCTGGCGGATGTAGTGCTGATCCTGGGCCAGCTCCGACACCTGCTCAAGCTGCCCGGCGTCCAGATTGGCATAGCACAGGGCGCTGCGCACGCACCGGGGCAGCAGGTCGAAGAGGAGCTTCTCCAGCTCCCTGGCGTTGATGGTGCGGCCGTTGGCGGGGAAGCCCACCTCGCAGCGGAGGGTCACGCCGCCGTCGGCGGGGTTGAGCTGGCAGGCGGTGCGCTCCAAAATCTCCTGCCCGCAGCGGCTGGTGGCCAGCAGTCCGCTGTGCCCGGACCCCCGTGCCTGGAAGGAGGTGCGCCCGGCCTGGCGGGCAAACTGCCGGGTGAGGAAGTCCTGGAGGGCAATGCGCTGGTGGGGGGTGGCGTACAGGGCGGGGGGAAAGCCCGCCTGCTTGCCCGTCAGGTGTACGCTCACCTTGGAAGGGGCGGCAAAGGGGTCTGACTGCACGTGGTCAATGGAGAGCACATAGCCGGGGAACTGGTAGGCGCCCCGGGTGTCTTTATAGGCGGGGTAGCTGCGCCGGTCGATGCGGGCGAGCAGCTGCTTGAGCGCTTCGGATGTTTGCATGGTGATTCCTCCTGGTTCTGCCCTGCCCCTGGGGCGGGGTGTGTATGCTATTGTGAACATAGCCTATTTTGGCGGCGTTGTCAAACGAATTTTGCTGGCGCTGGCCTGTAAACCAGGGGAGATGGGACAGGGCGGGGGCTTTGCACCGGGAAAATCGCCCGTCCCATGCCTGACGAAGGGGCGGCGGAGCGGGGGGCGCTTTTTGGGTAGGCTGACATAAAATCAGCACTTCCCGAATTTCCTGTAGGGGTGTATACTAAGGAGGTCAAACTGCGCAGGAGGAGTGAGAACGATGAGAATTCTAGGCAGGTATTTCCGAGGGTACCGACGGGAGAGCGTGCTGGCGCCGCTGTTTAAGATGCTGGAGGCGCTGCTGGACCTGTTGGTGCCCATTTTTGTGGCCTGGATGATTGACACGGACATCCGTGCCGGTGGAATGGACAGGGTTGTGTGGTACTTTGCCGCCCTGCTGGGTCTGGCCCTGCTGGGGCTTGGGTTTAGCGTGGTGGCGCAATTTTTTGCAGCCAAGGCCAGCGTGGGCTTCACAGGGGCGCTGCGCCAGGCACTGTTTGACCACATCCAGACCTTTTCCCACGGGGAGCTGGACCGGTTGGGGGGGGATATGCTCATCACCTGTCTGGCGGACGATACCAATCAGGTGCAGACGGGGCTGAATATGTCCCTGCGGCTGCTGCTGCGCAGCCCCTTTATTGTGTTCGGGGGCATGGCGGCGGCCTTCGCCATCAATGTGCGCTGCGGCCTGGTGTTTCTGGTGGCCATTCCCGTGCTCTTTACGGTGATTTTCCTCATCATGAAGTGGAGCATTCCGCTGTTTGGACGGGTGCAGGCGGGATTGGACAAGGTGACGGCGCTCACACGGGAAAACCTCACCGGAGTGCGGGTGATTCGGGCCTTCTGCCGGGAGGCGGGAGCGGTGGAGGAGTTCGAGGTGAGCAACAAGGGGCTGACCCGGCTGAATTTGCAGGTGGGGCGGCTGTCCGCCCTGATGAATCCCCTCACCTATGTGCTCATCAACATCGCCGCTGTGGTGCTCATCCAACAGTCTGCCATGGAGGTGGAGCTGGGGGCCCTTCCCCAGGGCCAGGTGGTGGCGCTGTACAACTATATACTCCAGATTACCGTGGAGCTGATTAAGCTGGCCTCCCTCATCATCACCCTGAATAAATCGGTGGCCTGCGCCAAGCGCACTGCCCAGATTCTCCAGGTGCAGCCTGCCATGACCTACCCCGCCCAGGACGCCCCTGAACCTCAGCCGGGGGCGCCTGCCATTGCGTTTGAGGATGTGAGCTTCACCTATCCCGGCGCAGGCGGGCCGAGCCTGTCCCACATCACCTTTTCTGTGGGGGAGGGGCAGACCGTTGGCGTCATTGGCGGTACAGGCAGCGGGAAGTCCACCCTGGTCAACCTCATTCAGCGGGCATATGACCCCACCCAGGGCGTGGTTTTGCTCCGGGGGCAGCGGGCGGACACGCTGTCCCGCCAGCAGCTGTGCCAAATGGTGGGGGTGGTTCCCCAGCGTGCAATGCTCTTCCAGGGCACCATTCGGGAGAATTTGGCCTGGGGCAAGGAGGACGCCACAGAGGAGGAGATGTGGCGTGCCCTGACGCTGGCCCAGGCCCGGCAGGTGGTGGAGGAGAAGCCGGGCGGGCTGGACTTCCATTTGGAGCCGGGCGGGCGCAACCTGTCCGGCGGCCAGCGGCAGAGGCTTACCATTGCCCGGGCTGTGGTGAAGCGGCCGGATATTTTGATTTTGGACGACAGCTCCAGCGCTCTGGACTATGCCACCGATGCCGCCCTGCGCCGGGCGCTCTATGACCGGGCGGAGCGCACCACCACGGTGCTGGTGTCCCAGCGTATTGCCAGTGTGCGCCAGGCAGATTTGATTTTGGTGCTGGACAACGGTGCGCTGGTGGGGGCGGGCACCCATGAGCAGCTGCTGGAGCAGTGCCCGGTGTATCGTGGCATATACGATTCTCAAGTGCCGGAGGAGCCCCAGGCGGCTGGGATTACAGGAGGTGTGCAGGCATGAATACACAGGAACAGTACAGCGGCGGAACGGGAAGCTCTCTGAAAAAGCTGCTCCCCTTTGTGGGGCGGCGCTGGCCGGTGCTGGCCCTCAGCGTGGTGCTGGCGGCGGTGTCGGTGGTGCTCCAGCTGTATGTGCCCATTCTGTTTGGAGATGCCATTGACCAGATTACAGAAGAAGGGGTGCACTTTGCCCTGCTGTGGGACTATCTGCGAAAAATTCTGCTGCTGGTGGGTATTTCGTCGGTGTGCGTGTGGCTGATGAACCTGTGCAACAACCACCTGACCTTCCATGTGGTGGAGGAGATTCGCTCCAAGGCCATAGCCCACCTGCAAAAGCTCCCCCTGTCCTACCTGGACCGCCACAGCCCTGGGGACCTGGTCAGCCGGATGATTACCGACACCGATGTGCTCTCCGACGGCCTGCTGCTGGGGTTGACCCAGCTGTTTGCCGGGGTGATGACGGTGGTGGTGACGCTCTATTTTATGTTCACAAAAAATCTGTGGATTTCCCTGCTGGTGGTGTTGCTCACCCCGGTGAGCTTTGTGGTGGCCCGGCTCATTGCCAGCCGGTCCTTCCAGCTCTTCCGCAAGCAGAGCCAGGTGCGTGGGGAGCAGACTGCCCTGATTGATGAGATGATTGGCGGGCAGAAGGTGGTGCGGGCCTTCGGCTATGAACAGCGGGCCTCCCAGCGCTTTGCCCAGGTCAATGAAGCGCTGATGGACGCCTCCCAGCGGGCCATCTTTTGCAGCAGCCTGACCAACCCGGTCACCCGCTTTGTCAATGGCGTGATCTATGCCGGGGTGGCCCTGGTGGGGGTGATGCTCATTCCGGGGGGGAGCCTGACGGTGGGGGGACTGTCTGTGATGCTGGCCTATGCCAACCAGTACATGAAGCCCTTCAATGACATCAGTTCGGTGGTCACAGAGCTGCAAAACGCCATGGCCTGCGCCTCCCGGGTCTTTGCCCTGCTGGAAGAGCCGGAGGAGCGCCGGGATGGGACGGCGGAGATGGCGCCGGTCCAAGGGGTGGTGGAGATGGAGAATGTCTGCTTCTCCTATCAGCCCTCCCGCCCTCTGATTGAGGGCTTTCATCTCCGGGTGGAGCCTGGGATGCGGGTGGCCATTGTGGGGCCCACCGGGTGCGGGAAGACCACCCTCATCAACTTGATTATGCGGTTTTACGAGGTGAACTCCGGTGTCATCCGGGTGGACGGGGCGCCCATTGCCAGCCTGCCCCGCCACAGCCTGCGCCGCAGCTTTGGCATGGTGCTCCAGGATACCTGGCTCAAGAGCGGCACCGTGCGGGACAACATCCGCTTCGGGCGGCCGGAGGCCTCCGAGGAAGAAGTGATTGAGGCGGCAAAGGCGGCCCACTGCTGGGACTTCATCCAGCGCCTGCCCCAGGGGCTGGATACGGTGCTCACCGAGGACAGCCTGAGCCAGGGGCAAAAACAGCTGCTGTGTATCGCCCGGGTGATGCTCTGCCGTCCCCCCATGCTCATTCTGGACGAGGCGACCTCCAGCATCGATACCCGTACCGAGGTGCTGGTGCAGCAGGCCTTTGATGCCCTGATGGAGGGACGCACCAGCTTCGTGGTGGCCCATCGCCTGTCCACCGTGCGGGACGCCTCCCTCATCCTGGTGATGAAGGATGGCGCCATTGTGGAGCAAGGCCGCCACCAGGAACTGCTGGAGGCCGGCGGGGCGTACAGCAAGCTCTATCACAGCCAGTTCCAGCCCTCGCAGGAGGGAGAGGCGGTCTGACTAAGCGGTGGTGGGGGTGGTGTGCTGGACACGCCGTGTGGCTCCACCCGGTGGAGCAGCAAGGCGTGCTTGGATAGGAAGACTTGGAAGATGCCAGGTGGGATGTGTTCGTAGCTGGCTGACGTCTTTCAATCCAAGAACGGTAAAACGATTTGCGCAAAACCCCTGAGGCTACCGGTTTGACAAATGAAAACAGGCGTCAATTGGGGAGGATAAAGATTCTTGAAAATGAAATTTATCCTTGACGAAACCTGGATATCATGTGTACACTGAGGATGTACAAGGGACAAGTAAAGATGGTAGCGCCTGTGTATGCCTCGGTTCCTTTGAGGAATGGAGATGTGGGATTGGGCTGAAACAGAGTGATTGCAACGAAAACGGTTCTCCTGTACATACAGGAGAACCGTTTTGTTTAGTCTGAGAGGAGGCTTTTGCATGGATGGGGCATTTTTGCGCAAAACAGGGCGAAATGCAATTAGATTTAAGAAAGTTGAAACAAGTTTTGTGAAAAGGGAGGAGGTCTTGCTCCTGTGGAAGGGGTGAAAAAAGAGGGGTATCGACGAGCCGGTAGACTTGGGGTTTGAGTGTCCCCTGGATCTCCACTGCACCTATACCCGCGACCAACTATTGGTGGCATTGGATTTCTTGAAACCAGCCACGGTACGTGAGGGCGTGAAGTGGCTGCCAGAGAAGCGGTTGGATGTGTTCTTTGTGACACTAAATAAGGCGGATAAAGACTATTCGCCAACCACCATGTATAACGACTACTCCATCAACGAGAGCCTGTTTCATTGGCAGAGCCAGAGCACTACAGCAGCAGACTCTCCCACTGGGCAGCGGTACATTCATCACCGGGAGCGGGGAAGCAAGGTGTTGTTGTTTGTCCGGGAATTCAAGGCGGACCGGATCACAGGTGGTGCAGCGGCCTACACCTTCCTGGGGGCGGCCAACTATGTAAAGCATGACGGGAACAAGCCCATGAATATCACCTGGAGACTGGAACGGCCGATTCCGGCAAAGTTTCTGAGGAAAACAAATAAACTAGTGGTGGGATAATCAGGATAAAGATTGATGTGGTGTCAGTAGGGAACGGGGAATGGTTTGGATATGGTTCTATCTACCCAAATCCAGCCGTCCATAAATTCTAGCCGTGCTGGAACCCGTTTCTGTATCAGTCTTGAAAAGAGAAAAAGCATTCCCCGTAAGGAAATCTTCCGTGGAGGGGGCCATTTTCAAGTATCATATCAGGCCGACTGTTAGTTTGATTGAAATTCCAGTCATAGATATTTCCTATAAGAGAGGGATTGTAATGAACCTGTTTGAGCGTATTCCAACTGATTTATTTTCTGTGTTGGCCTCGCCGAATCGCGCACTGTATGCTGATGCTCTCGATGTGCTTTGGGAAGTGTACCGAGATAATTTAAAAATTCCACAGAATACATTTTACTCTGTGCTGCGTAGCAAATTGGAGCAAAAACTGGCCGACGCTACATTTGAGGGGGAG
Source organism: uncultured Oscillospiraceae bacterium (assembly GCA_944387115.1). GTDB lineage: Bacteria > Bacillota > Clostridia > Oscillospirales > Oscillospiraceae > Enterenecus. The sequence continues at coordinate 10,337 of CALXDR010000005.1, read as the reverse complement.
GATATTGATGAGGAAGAGCTGCGTGATATTTCGGGCCGAGCCAGATTTCTAATCCGTAAATTATACAGCAAGGGGTGGTTTGAAAAAGAGCGCAGCGGGGACTTCAACGAATATATTACGGTTCCTGGATACAGTAGTTCAATTCTACAGCTGTTTCATCAACTGCGGGATGACAGTCCCATTCGTGGCTATTCCTATGTGTTCAGCACCTACTCTACCCTGAAAGTAGCTGATGAGAGCGGCAGCATCTATGACAAGATGGCAGCGGTATACAATGCCTACGATAATACGCAGGAATTGCTCCAGCTGCTGCAAATGGTCTATCACAATGTAAAGCATTTCTTTCAATTACAAATTAAAATGCAGGAAGTGAATGATGTTCTGGTCTCGCATTTTGATGATTTTGGACAGAAAGTGGTAGAGGCCTATATTCGACCATTAAAAGTCAAGGATTCGGTTCCGAAATACCGGGTTCCAATCCAAACCATCCTTACAAACTGGGCGGAAGATGATGCACTGTTAACGGATCTTTCCAACGCAGCTGTACAAGACAGACGGGGTGCCGCACTGGCAGACTGTCGGCGTGATCTTTTGCAAAAGATTTTCAAGGTAAAGGACTGTTATGACAGCATCGAGTCCGACTATCTGGATGAAATTGATTACCAGGTGCGCCGGTATACCAGGGCAACAACGCGAAAATTAGAAAATTTAACAAATCGAGATTTCTCCGCTCATGGAAATCTAAATTATCTTCTGAATGCTCTGGGGGGAAAACATGGAGATTCCGAGCTGGTGGACCGGATCCAACCGGCATTTCAGATCTATGAACAGTCTTTTCTTTCGGATAAGAGTCTTTGGTATCGCAAGCGACCTGGAAAACGAACGAAGACGGCTCCGGTGCTGATCGAGGAAACAGAGCTGGATGAAGCGGTAGAGGCGCAGGCGCTTCAATTGCTTCAAACGGAGTATAGCAGGTCCGCCATCGCGGCATACCTGGAAAAATGGCTGGGCGACCGCGGGGTCTGCTATTCCAAAGACATGGGGCTATCCGATGATCGGGCTTATATTATGAGCATGTTGGTTGTACTTGCTGGCCGTGATCCAGAGGCGGACTTTGTAGTCCGAGAACTGGAAGGGGTATTTACCGAAAATACATACACTATTCCACAGCTTCAAATTATACGAAAGGAGAGAAAGGAATGAGTTTTGAATGGTTCAGTACAGCAACTCAAAAGGAACTTGAGCGCTTTAAGGCTGTCTGCAATCAACTCCTCAGCCGCACTTATGTAGTAAGAAATGTGTATCAACCAGGGGGGAGACGGGTCAATAATCCGGACTATGTGTTTCTCTCTGCCAACTTTGAGACCATACAGGAGTATCTGGCGGTTTTGGATTGGGATCTGCGCAAGGACGATTTGAACGGGTATTTTTATGTTCTAAACACAGATGAGGCCAATCGTTGCAACCTGAATAAAAAAGAAACCGCAATTCTTCTGGCAGTCCGTATGCTCTATGAGGAAAATCTGGAGCGGCTGGGATTGGAGCAGGATGCTATCTGTTCTGTCCAAGATCTTTTGGAAAAAGTAGTGACAGACTATGCCATCTTACCGGCAAAACCCAACATGGATGAGGTAAAACGGGCACTTACAGTTCTGGATAACCACTCGGTGATCCAGCGGATAGAGGGGAAATACAATCAAGTCAGTTGTAAATTTGCGATATTGCCCACGGTTCTGTCGGCGGTTTCCAGTGAAAAACTGAATGCAGTTGTATCGGTATTGAGAAAGGAGGAAGAACGTGAAGAAGCTGAAGAAGATTCTGCTGATTAACTGGCTCTATTTCAGAAAAGAATTGATTGAAGTGGATGATATTAATTTCTTAACTGGAAAAAACGGAGCAGGGAAATCTACGATAATTGATGCACTTCAAATTGTTCTTCTGGGTGAGACGAATGCCCGGAATTTTAACCGGGCAGCCAATGAAAAGTCTCAGCGAACGCTGGACGGATATCTACGGACTGATTTGGACGAAAATAACCCCAATTCCAGACGGGGAAAGAATTACTCCACTTTTATTGCATGTGAATTTTTGGACGATGTGGAGGGCAAGCAATTTGTCAGCGGCATCATTTTTGACTGCCGGAGCGACGGAAGCCGGCAGGACCGCTTTTTCCTGTATGATGGAGTATTGCCTAGGGACTGCTTTATTCGCCAGGGTGAGGCCATTGATATCCCTGCGCTTCGTGTGTTTTTGAAAGAGTATGGTGCGCGGGGGAAACTTTACGATACCCATAAGCAGTACCAGGATGATTTGTTGGCCAAGTGGAATGTCCACAACGAGCAGGTCATGCGGATGATGAAGAAGGCGATCTCCTTTCATCCCATTGAAGATATTCAAAAATTTATTACAGAGAACATCTGCGATATTCCTCAAAAGCCGGATATCGAGGCCATGCAGCAGAATATCCGGTATTACAAGCGCCATGAACAGTTGGCGCAGCGCCAAGAGGAAAAACTGGAGGCTTTGCGGGGAATTGGGGCTATGTACCATGAGTGGCAACAAGCCATAGACCGGTGTCGTATTCAACTTTTCCTGTCCCTGTGGGCAGAGAAGGAGGTGCAGCAGTCTGCCATTGATCGCACAGAGCAGAAGCTGCGGGATGGTGAAGCCGCTCTGAAAAAAACAGAGAAGGAAATTCGTGATTTCTCCAAAGAAATTGAGGGGAAAGAGGAACGGCGAAAAGAGCTAGAATTGGCGATGGCGCAAAGCAGTGTTTTTCAGGAGGAGGATAGGCTCCAGCAGAAAACGAAAACGCTTCAGCAGGAACACGAAAGACTGCTGTCAGGTATGCAAGCCCTAACACTGGAAATCAGACGGGAAGTGAGTCGTATTCATCGCTTATGTGCGGATATTACGGTTTGGGAGACAGAAGAGGATCTAGTGCAGGTGCAGCAAGCTGCGGAGACAGCCCAAAAAGTATATGCCTCCCTGGAGAGTTCGGGATCGCAGCTATTTGCCCGTCCGTTTTCCCTCTTTGAGCAAGCTCAAGCTGCTGTGGCAGAGCTCACAATTGCAATTCGAAATGCCGCGCATAAGGCGGAAGAGCGTGTGGAGACGTACAAGGCCGAAGCGGATCAAAAACAGGATGTATTATCCAATTTGAGGAAGAATATTAAGGACTATCCCCAGGGACTGCTCCAGCTCAAAGAGCGGTTGAGCATGGAACTGGAACAGAAGGTGGGTAAGCCGGTTGAGGTGCAGATTCTGGCCGATGTGTTGGAAGTAAAGGAAGAAGCTTGGCGTGGTGCAGTGGAGGGCTATCTAAATACTCAGAAATTTTATCTTCTGGTGGAGCCATCCTGCTACTCAGAGGCACAAAAACTCTATGATCGAATCAAGAAGGAGTTTGGAAAAAGCTCTTTTGGCATTGTAGATATTGGAAAACTGAGGGAAAAAGAAAAACTTCAACCTCTGGAAAATGTCTTAAGCCAGAAGGTGGAGACAGAAAACAATCTAGCTCGCAGCTATATTGATTATCTGTTGGGGCGGGTGGTATGCTGCCAGCGAGTGGAGGAACTCCGCAACCATAAGACGGCCATCACAGCTGATGGTATGCTGTATCAAGGGTATGTGACTCGCCCACTGCGCCGTGCATGGATGGAGAACGCTTTTCTTGGCCGTCGCGCCGTAGCTCTGCGAATCCAGCGGATGGAGAGGGAACTGGAGCGGGCAGAGGAACAAATACGGTATTGGTCACCCATTCTACAGGTATTGAAGCGTCAGGAGGAACCGCTGTTTACCCAGTTTTTTGTACAGAGTACAGTAGAGGGAAAAGTGAAAGATTATCTGCGCAGCCTGGAAATTGAAAAAGAAATTGCGCAAGCAGAAGAACAGCTTTCCCAGTTGAATTTGCTTTGGCTGGATGAGCAGCGGCAGACCATTGCAAGCCTGAATGGTGAAATCAGAACGCTGCGAGACAGGGAGCAAGACACCGTGGATCAGCGAGGGCAACTGAAAGCCCAGATCCGCCAGTTGGAAGATGAATGCCTACCCGGTCAGCGTAAAAAACTTGTGGAGCTGGAGAGTCGTATTTCTGAGGAGTTTAGCTGGGAGTACCAGGAACGGATAGGACTGCCTCGATATGAGCAGGAACTTGACCGTCTGAAAGGGGCGGCAACAGTTCGTAAAAACTTCGGGGATCAACTGCATCGCACCAGCAATGAGCAGGAGCAAACCAGACAGAGGCTGCTTCGGGCCAGGCAGGATTATGCCAATCAGTTTAAACCCTGTCCCTTCCGGGTGGATGCTTTGGACAACGAAGAATATGAGTCGGAGCGACAGTCTTTGGAAGAAAGCGAGTTGCCAAAATACCGGGAGAAAATCAAGGCTGCCCGGGAAAGTGCCATGGAGCAGTTCAAAAACGATTTTCTAAACAAACTAAAATCCAGCATTGAGCAGGTGGAGAAGCAGGTTAAGAATCTCAATAAGGCGTTGAAGCAGGCGCAGTTTGGCACAGACCAGTACCAGTTTAAAATAGACCGCAACCCAGACTACGCCGCTTATTATGATATGATTATGGCGCCGGAGCTAATGGAAGGAGATGGCGGCTTGTTTGCACTGCCGTTTCAGAAGAAATACGGAGTTTTGATGGAGGCCTTGTTCAGCCAAATTGCAATGTCGGATGATACTCAGGTCAATGCCAGAAAACAGAGCGAGCTTCAGCAGAATATCGAGCGATTCACAGATTTTAGAACCTATCTAAAATTCGATCTGGAAACCACGGATCAAAACGGATCTAGGCAGCTACTTTCCCAAACCTTGAATACCAAGTCCGGCGGTGAGACTCAGACACCCTTCTATATTGCGGTACTGGCTTCCTTTGCGCAGCTGTACCAGGTAAACAATTCTTCTACCCTTGCTAGTAACACCGTTCGCCTTGTGGTATTTGATGAAGCATTCAACAAAATGGACAGTGACCGGATTATAGAAAGCATTCGTCTTCTGCGGAAAATGGGATTGCAGGCAATTATCTGTACACCCCCAGACAAGCTTCCGGATATTATGCCTCTGGCGGACTGGACCCATTTGGTGATAAAAGAGAAGTATCAAATGCGTGTCAAGACTTGGGGGAAGGAGATGGCGCCGGTATGAAAGAAAGGTTTCTTTTATCCCATTTACTGGACAAATATGAAAATAGCAGGCATTTGACGCATCCGGGCACATCCAAACGTAGGGTGATGCTTCGAATCGAAAAAAACGAATTTCCAGAGTATACTTATGAAGATGCACAAATTCGAAATGAATGGAATGATGTAGTTAGGAATTTAGAATCCCGTGGTCTGATCTCCGCTGAGTGGGTCAGCGGACGCCCGGTTCTCTCTGGTGTGGTGCTGAATTTAGACCGCCTTTCGGAGTGTTATCAACTGACGGGCAGAATACACCCGGGAGAGTTGGCGAATGCTGTGATGGAGCGGGTAACTGCAAGGCTTTCTGACGTCACCACAGATTGGATCCTGGGGTGGCGGGATGACGTCTGTCGCCAGGCAAAAGAGAGTATGCGCGTGCCGTCTTACTGCAAAAAAAGCCTGACGCTGCTGGATCAACTTCTGACTGCATTTGTGGTGTACGATAATCTGAATGGGGAATCCATTACCATGCGTGCTTTTAGCGGAAAGTGTTACCAGAATACCAAAACCTTTGAGCGGGAGGTACGGAATCCGTTTTTACGGATTGCTGCGACATATTGCGCTGGATTAGCTGGATCAATAGAAGCCTGTGCGCAAAGCGAGATGGGTGAACGAGAGCAGTTGGCCTACCTGGGTATTTATGCCCGTCCGGAGTTGTATGAACTTGCCGGGAACTGCGTTATCCAGACCGAACAGGGGGAGATTTCTGTGGCTGCTGCGGCCCCGTATGGTTTGGCCATGCCCAGCCCAGGTGTTGATTCCATCCAGTCTTTTGATATGAGTGCCATTCAAAAACTCATTTTTATTGAGAACAAGACCAATTATGATGAGTTTGTGCTGTCTGAACTGCCTCCCTGGGCGCTTGTGGTTTATCATGGCGGCTTTTTAAGTCCGCAAAAACGCAAGTTCTTCAAAAAGATGGCGGCTGCACTGCAAAGCAAGACCGAAACTGTCTTTTGGGCGGATATTGATTTGGGGGGATTCCGAATGTTTGAACAGCTGAAGGAGATTTTTCCCACGCTGCGTCCCATGCGGATGTCGGCTGAAGATGTGACAGCGCATCATGCGACTGGATTCGTGCGCTCAGAGCATTACTTGAACTCTGTTCAGGCTGCCCTCGCCTGTGATAAGTATCCGCTTTTCCACAAGGTAATGCAAAAAATATTGGAATATGGAGTTACAATTGAACAGGAAGTGTTTTTAACAGAATAACAAGAAGATGTCAATTGTTGTGCTAATTTGATTATAAAGAGCATCGATGGCGTTGTTAGGTTCAACACGGCAAGACCATATACAACAAGTCCTTAGGGGCGACCTGAACGTGAAAGACCGCATCCTCTCGGTGAGCAAGTAGGTCACCTACATCGACGGGGAGCTGGTGATAACAGAGCTGAAAACGAAGAACTCCGTGCGCAGGGTGGTGCTGTCCCAGCAGGCGGTGGATATGCTGGTGAAGGAGCATGGACAGCACCCGGACAATACCCTCCTGTTCCCGTCGCCCCGCACCGGAGGCTACTGGAGCCCGGATGCAGTGTCCAGAATCAACCGGAAGCTGCTGGCAAAGGCCGGCATTGAGGAGCATGTGCGCTTCCATGATCTGCGCCATACTTTCGCTACCATGGCCCTCTCCAGCGGCGTGGATGTAAAAACGCTGTCCAGTATGCTGGGACACTTCAGCGCTGGGTTTACCCTGGATACCTATACGCACATTACCAACGATATGCAGAGAGGTGCGGCGGAGAAGATCGGTGGCTTCATGGAAACAGCTACGGCCAAGCCGGAACCGGAGCCACCTGACCCGCCGGAGGAGAGGCGGTGCAAGGTGATACCGTTCGAGGGAGTAGGGTAAAAATAGTAGGAGATCCCGTGTTTAAAAGGGATCTCCTACTGAATTATTTCAACTAAATATGGTAGATAACTCATCATCCCTCATAATCAGCAACCTTTAACTCCTGTGCGCAGTTGGTGCGAATATTTTCTTTTGTAAAACCGTGCTTTTCAAACAAGTTAGCAATGAATGTAACCCATGCGTCAGTATACAGGTAATCATTGTGTGGCTCGTCATAAATACAGAATTTTGATATGGTATCGAATTTAGCTTCAGAAGCTGCTGTAGGACGAACACGAAAGGATTTCCAAAGTAGAGTATGGTCGCTTTGAGAAAGCTTTGCCCCTGTTTTGTCCTCAACAGCCCGAATAACAGCGCTTGGCTTAAGTAGATTCGCATTAGAAACACGCTGTACTACAATTTTATCTTTAATTATGGTGCTGATTCGCTGATAGTTAGCTCGATCTTCCTCACTAAGGCTATTCCAGTGCACAAATTCAACTGCGAGATCATGACGATTCGTATTGCTGATTTTGGGAATTTGCAATAATTTGATGCTATATTCCTGACTATCATAGATTTCCTGGGGTAGATCTGTTTTGTACTTATCAATGTATTTTTTAATATCCTGCATATCTGTGGACAGCAAGTCACGCTGAGCTTGCAACTGCTCCTTAGCTCTAAGATGAGAGAACTGCAATGCATACGCAAGACAGGTGTTGATTGAATAATCCTCGCCAAACAGTGTAACCAAAAAGGATTCATAATTAAAAAGCAGTGCCTGACATTCGCCGAATAGTAAAATGTCTAAAGAAGAACTATCCCAGTATCTGTGTTCTATTTTATTTCGGATGCCGATGAAAAAGCGTAAATTTGCGACAACAGGGTCAGTAAGATTTGGATATGCTTTCCTCATCTTCTGGTATTCCTTAATACATTCAGTAAGCTCCCATGCCTTTCGCTCTCCATCTATTTTCTTATAGCGACCATTTTTCTCTTTATAAAAATAGCGTTCTCCAATTTCGCTTTGAAAGTAAGCGTGAAATAACTTAGTCCATGCGATAATCATGAGAATAATATAATTTTCAATTCTAAATTGCACACGTGGGCGATTGTATGTTTCAACTGCGGTTAACGCACTATTGATCGAATTCTCCAAGATGTTTTTTGCCTTTCCCTGCCTCAGAACAATCATCGTGCTGCCTCCCTTTCAAAATAAAAACCGCATGGGAATACACCCATACGGCTACCTTGGTGGCACAAAGGCTCACCGTGGAGTTATTATACAGGATAAGGCTGAAAAAATCAAGAATTTGTCGTAACCACAACGAGCAAACAGCAATCACACCAGTTAGGGATGGGGGAGGGATTGGGTGGTTTCAGCCCCTGCTCTCACTCATGTACCTATTACCTATCTGCACCTTAAATCACCGCTGAACAGCAATAGTGAAAACCACGAAAAATAAACTTACAGAAAAACCGCCTAAATAGGCGGTTTTCTATAAGCATGGTCCGAGTGGGGAGACTCGAACTCCCGGCATCCTGCTCCCAAAGCAGGCGCGCTACCAACTGCGCTACACCCGGATTGGAACCTGTGAGCATCATAGCATGGCGGGCGGGGAAATGCAAGGGGGACTTACAGTGACGGGTGGGTCTGCAGCCGTCTGAAAAATGCTATGCAGCTCAGCGCAAGTAGTATACCGGATTTTCTTGTTCTTTGCAAGAGTTTATAGTATACTTAGGGACAAGAATTTTCTTGAGGTGAAGAAATTATGCGGATGAGAAAGAAAAAGAACCTGGAACAGCGCATGGAGAGCTGCTCGGCCCTTTGGGTGCGGGAGCCTGCTCAGATGCGGGGTCTGTGGCGCACGAAGATGCCCCAGGCCAAGCGCTTGCGTCTGGAGCTTGGATGCGGAAAGGGGCGCTTTACGGCGGAGACGGCGGCGGCCCATCCTGAGGATTTATATGTGGCTGTGGAGCGGGTGCCCGATGCCATGGTCATTGCCATGGAGCGGTGCAAGGCACTGGGGCTGTCCAACGTATTTTTTATTGATGGAGATGCGGCGGTGCTGGACACCTACTTTGCCCCTGACGAGGTGGACCTCATCTACATTAACTTCTGCGACCCGTGGCCCTCGGTGAAGCACTCCCGGCGCCGCCTGACCTATGAGGGATTTCTGCGCGGCTACCGCAAGGTGCTGCGGGACGGCGGAGAGATTCATTTCAAAACGGACAACCGGGATTTGTTTGAGTGGTCGTTGTTTCAGTTTCCCAAGGCGGGGTTTGCCCTGTCTGAAGTGACGCGGAATCTCCACGCCAACGGCGTTCAGGGGATTATGACCGACTATGAGGAGAAGTTCCACGGGATGGGCACGCCCATCAACCGCTGTGTGGGGACCAAGGAAGCGCTACCCGACGTGCCGGTGCTGGATACGCTGCGCCGTCTGATGCCGCAGTGGGAAGTGCGTGAAGTGGGCGAGGAGGATATGCAGGCAGTCTTGGCGCTGCTGGAAAAAGACCGTGCATTTGGAGAACTGAGCGGCAGACAGCCCACCATGGAGAATCTGCGGGACGATTTGGCTGCACTCCCGCCCCGCTGCCTGCCCAGCCAGAAGCACTATGTGGCCATTTGGGAGGGGGGAGCCCCGGTGGCGGTGTTGGATTGGTTGGAGCATTACCCCAGAGAACGCACCTTGTGGATTGGTCTGCTGATGGTGGATTACAATCAGAGAGGGCGAGGGATTGGCCGCACCGTGGCCGATGCAATCCCGAAGGCGGCTTGCGCAGGAGGGATGGACAGTCTGCGCCTGGCCTGTTTGGAGGAAAATCAAGCAGGACACGCCTTCTGGGAGCGGGCTGGCTTCCGAAATCTCCGGATGGGAGAAACCCAGACAGAGGGGGAAAGACAGAGCGTCTGGATTATGGAGCGGCTGGCAGAGAATGAAGCGCTCTAAATAAGTTACCCCCCTCCCCCGCTGAGAGAAGCGTAAGGACATTTGTGCAGCGGGGGAGGGGGAGCTTAGTTTCAGCTAAGGTGAGATTCGGGTAAATAAAAGTTAAAAAAGTGTTGACAGGAAGGCTGAAGTCTGATATAGTACCGAAGTACCCACCGGAAGGCAGTGGTCAAGTGAAAACTCAAAAAAGTCTTGAAAAAACACTTGACAAAGCTGCGTCAGTGGGGTAAACTAAACAAGTTCACACCGGGCGGAGGCAAGCCGGGCACTGAAAAAACTTCTGAAAAAGAAGAAAAAGTGCTTGACAAGGGAAACTGAGTGTGCTAAACTTAGAACCCGCTTGAGCCGAACGGCGAAGAGCATCGCACC